>JACPQP010000210.1 GCA_016190465.1 Chloroflexota bacterium | reverse complement strand
CGCTACCATTGGTTGCTCGCCGATCACGGCGGGCGATTCGACCGGCGTCGGTTCAGCGGCGACGCTCGTCTGCTCCTCTCCCCGTGGGAGAGGGGACGGGGGTGAGGGCGGCGTCACCGGAAGTGACTCTTCACTTTCGGCGACAGCCACCTCACCCGGCGTCACTTCGCTCGTCTGCTCCTCTCCCACGGGGAGTGGAGCAGACGAGCGTCGCCGCTGAACCGACGCCGGTCGAATCGCCCGCCGTGATCGGCGAGCAACCAATGGTAGCGGCGATGGCCGAGCCGCACGCCGAGTCGAGCGAGGAGCGCTCGTTCTGAGAACGGCAGCTCGCCGGTGTGCCCATCGGATCGTCGCCGATTCTCAGCCGATTATCAGCCAAAGAAGGACCCGACAAAGATGGACTTTCTCAACACCTTCCGAATCACGAGCCAGGCATCTTCGAGCCTGCCGACCGGGACGATGATGAGCCCGAGCAGCGGCCTGGTTCTTCCGCCGCGCAACATCGTCCCGATGGTGATCGAGAACACCGGTCGGATCGAGCGCGCGTTCGATATCTACTCGCTGCTGCTGCGTGAGCGGATCGTCTTTCTCGGCACGCCGATCGACGATCAGGTCGCGAACCTGATTGTCGCCCAGTTGCTGTACCTGGATCGCGAGGACCCGGACAAGGACATCCAACTGTTCATTCACTCGCCGGGCGGCATCATCACGGCCGGGCTCGCCATCTATGACACGATGCGCCACGTTCGCCCGAACATCCATACCATCTGCATCGGTATGGCGGCGAGTATGGCGACGATCATCCTCTGCTCGGGTGCGAAGGGGCGTCGCTACGCGCTCCCCAACGCCACGGTCCACATGCACCAGCCGCTTGGCGGTGTCCAGGGCCAGGCGGTCGATATGGAGATTCAGGCGCGGGAGATCCTGCGACTTCGCAAGTTGATCAACCAGATCCTCGTCGATGCGACCGGGCAGCCTGAGGAGCGGATCATCCGCGACACCGATCGCAACTACTATATGGATGCGTACCAGGCGGTCGAGTACGGTATCATCGACGAGGTCATCGCGGGCACCAAGCAGCATATGCCTGTGCCGGTGGCCGGCGGCTGAGCAGGCCAGCGCGACGACACGACAGGCATCGAACGCGAGGAGGACTACCGGGCCCCGCGGCCGGCGGCCGAGCAGACTATCGGCGGGAGGAAAGGGAGCATGTCAACAACCAGGGGCGGAGCACGCGGGCAGTACCACTGCTCGTTCTGTGGGAAGGGGCAAGAGCACGTCCGTCGGCTGATCGCCGGGCCTGGTGCGGTCTACATCTGCGATGAGTGTGTGGAGCTCTGTCGCGAGATCATCGACGAAGAGCAGCAGCCGGCGCAGAAGAACCACCAGCCCGTGGCGAAGATGCCGACGCCGAAGCGCATCGTCGAGTTGCTTGATCAGTACGTGATTGGGCAAGAGCGAGCCAAGAAGGTGCTCTCCGTCGCCGTGTACAACCACTACAAGCGGATCAACACCGGGATGCAGATCGACGATGTGGAGCTCCAAAAGAGCAACATCCTGCTGATCGGCCCGACCGGCTGTGGCAAGACGCTCCTGGCGCAGACCCTGGCCAAGATCCTCGACGTTCCGTTCTGCATCGCCGACGCCACCGCGCTGACCGAGGCCGGCTATGTCGGCGAGGATGTGGAGAACATCCTCCTCCGGCTCATTCAGGCGGCCGACTTTGACATCGCCCGCGCCGAGCGGGGCATCGTCTACATCGACGAGATCGACAAGATCGCTCGCAAGAGCGACAACCCCTCGATCACCCGGGACGTGTCCGGCGAGGGTGTCCAGCAGGCGCTCCTCAAGATCCTCGAGGGAACGGTCGCCAACGTGCCGCCCCAAGGAGGACGCAAGCACCCCCACCAGGATTTCATTCAGATCAACACCACTAACATCCTCTTCATCTGCGGCGGTGCCTTCGAGGGCCTCGATAAGGTCGTCGGGGACCGGGTCGGCTCCAAGCGCGGGATCGGCTTCCGGGCGCATCACGAGGCGGTGGAGGACCGTGAGCACCGCGACCTCGCGGTTGGCGAGCTGCTGCACCAGGTCATCGCGGATGACCTTTTGAAATACGGTCTTATCCCCGAGTTCATCGGTCGATTGCCGGTGATCGTCAACGTCGATCCGCTCGGCAAAGAGGCGCTGATGAGGATCCTCACCGAGCCGAAGAACGCGATTGTCAAGCAGTACCAGAAGTTTCTCGCGCTCGACCACGTCGAGTTGGTCTTCGCCGAGGAGGCGCTCCACGCCGCCGCGGATCAGGCGCTCAAGCTCAAGACCGGCGCCCGTGGGCTCCGGACGGTCATCGAAGACATCCTGCTCGACGTGATGTACGAGATCCCGTCGCGGGGCGACGTCCGTCGCTGCGTCATCAACGCCGAAACGATCCTCCAGAAGGCGCCGCCGCTGCTGGTCACGCAAAGCGGCCGTGCCACCGACGGTGGCGCGATCGAGCGCCGCGAGGAGTCGGCGTAACGCGGATTGCCATTCTGCGAGAGCAGATCAAGCGGGGCGCACCGTCCGTCCGAAACGGGCCGGGTGCGCCCCAGCGCATATCTGTCCTGCTCGGATTGACTTCCCGCGGATCCGCTGGTATCCTTGAGATGAGTTGGTTTTCGTCGGCCAGCGGGATTCCCAGCGGGGGCAATTAGCTCAGTTGGTTAGAGCACGCGGCTTACATCCGTGAGGTCGGGGGTTCGAATCCCTCATTGCCCATCTCCCACTCGGAGGGCAGGATGGCCGAGCGACACCCCAACTTCCTCGTCGTGATGACCGATCAGCACAACCCCATCTACAGCGGCGCTTACGGCCACGCGCTGGTGCGGACGCCGAATATGGATCGCCTGGCCCGGCAGGGGGTGACGTTCGAGCACGCCTACTGCAACACGCCGCTCTGCGCGCCGGGACGCATCTCGTTCATGACCGGGCGCTACCCTCACCACCTCGAGGCCTGGGACAACGCGACGCCCCATCGCTCCGACCTGGTAACCTGGGCGCACCACCTGCGCCCGCGCGGCTACGACGTCGTGCTCAGCGGCAAGATGCACTTCCTCGGCCCGGATCCCCTCCACGGCTTCCGCGCCCAATTGGCATTCGACCTGCACGCCACCTGGCGACACCCGATCTACACCTGGCGGGAGGCGGATGGGCCGGTGATGCCGGCGAAGGATTACCGCGAGCCGGCCGAAGCCCACGGTGGGATGACCGAAGAGTTGGAGGTCGACGACCGGGTCGAGGCCGCGGCGCTCGCCTACCTGCGCGACCCCGCCCGCCGTGAACAGCCGTTCGCGCTCTGCGTCGGCTTCATCGCGCCGCACGGCCCCTGGATAGTGCCGGAGCCCTATTACTCGATGTACGACCGCTCGCGGGTCGCCCTGCCCACCATCCCGCCTGGCCACCTGGAGAACCTGCCGCTGGCGGCGCGCGTCCTCCGCGCTCGCCACCGGATGGTGGGCCCGTATACCGACGACGAGATCCGCAACACCCGTGCGGCCTACTTCGGCATGGTCACCCGCCTCGACGCGCAGATCGGCCGGCTGCTGGACTGCCTGGAGGAGCAGGGCCTCGCCGACGACACCGTCGTCATCCACACCTCCGATCACGGCGAGTCGCTGGGCGAGCACAGCCTCTGGCGCAAGTCGACGTTCTACGAGCACGGCTCCCGCATCCCGCTCCAGATCGCCTGGCCGGGCCACCTGCCGGCCGGAACGCGCCGGCGGGAGGTCGTCTCGCTGGTAGACGTGACGGCGACGATGCTCGACCTCGTCGGCCTCTCGGCGACCGAGCGCGCTGCCGCCCGGCTCGATGGCGACAGCCTCCTGCCTCTGCTGCACGGCGAGACGAGCGCGTGGAAGGACGAGGCGTTCGTCGAGTACACCGCCCACGGTAACGATCGCCCGCGGGCCATGGTCCGCCGTGGCCGCTGGAAGCTCGCCTACGGCTACGACGACCCGCCCCAACTGGAGCTGTACGACCTGGCGGCCGACCCCGGCGAGTTCACCAACCTGGCGAATCGGCCGGAGCACCGCGAGGTGCAGGAGGCGCTGCTGGCCCGTCTGCTCGACCACTGGGACCCGGCGACGATCGACGGGGCGGTCATCCGGAGCCAGCGCGAGCGGCGGCTGATCCGTCAGGCGGTGGGGGAAGAACTCTTTTGATCGTTCCTCGCCGGGCGAATACTCCTCGTGTCGGCAAGGCTAGGGAACCGAATGGTCGACCACCAGCAGATCAGCCGGCCCATCCCTCGTTCCCACGTCGGCCAACCAGACCAAGGCCTTCGCGCAGATAGCGCAGGCAGGTGATCGAGGCCTCCTGGGTGGCATAGGCGCTGTAGTCGAAGTCGTCCACGATCCAGCCGTCGTAGCCGACTTCCCGGAGGATGGCGAGGATGGCGGGGAAGTCGATCAGGCCTCGCCCCAGTTCGACCATGCGCCACCGGGAGTCCACCCGGTAACCGCCGGTGTCGCCCCAGGTCTTCGGTCCGCTATGCCGGCCAGTGACCTCCCAGTTGTGGTTCACGTCCAGGTCCTTGAAGTGGACGTGGCCGATACGCGGCGCATATTTCCGAAAGGTCCCCCGCACGTCGAAGTCCCCCATGCTAAGCTGGGCCGTGTCCGGGCAGAACTTGACCAGCGCCGGGTCCGTGAGCGCCATCAGGTGGTCGAAGGGCTCCGCCCACTCGAACATGGTGCCCCAGTGCTGGTGCCAGCAGCACCGCAGCCCGGCCTCGCCGGCCCAGGCGCCGATCTGGTTGGCGAACTCGGCCACCCGCTGGTAGTCCGCCTCGCCGGCGCCCGCGGGTGGCCGGGGACCGCCGTCGATGAGCAGGACCTTGCTGCCCGCCTCCACCGCGGCCTCGATCACGCACCGGATCAACTCCACCTCCTGGTCTCGGCACTCCGGGAGGTAGGACAGCCAGCAGTACCAGGAGGCCAGCTCCAGGCCATGGAGGGCCAGGAGGGAGCGCAGCTCGCCGGGGCGGCGGACGTAGGTCTCGGCGACCCAGGCATAGGATCGTCGGGCCATCGCCGAGACCGCGTCGGTCGTCGCGCCGGGGCGGCGGGCGTAGGTCTCGGCGACGAAGGGGCCGGCGAGATCGACGCCGTCCCAGCCGGTGAGCGAGATCTCGTCGAGCGCTCGGTGGAAGCTCTCGGGGTGGCCGTAGCGGATCCAGGGCGCCAGATTGTAGCCCAGCTTCATCTCTTTTCTCCTCGGCTACTTCATGTAGACAAGCGAGTTGCCGGCGACCTTCGCCTGGAGGCGGTAGATCGACGTGCAGGCAGTCACGTACAGTGTCTTCCAGTCCAGCTCGCCCCAGTTCAGGTTGCTCGGGATCTCCGGCAGCTCGATCCGGCCCAGGGCCGTGCCTGCCGGGCTGATGACCCAGATGCCGCCCGGACCGGTGCAGTAGAGGTTGCCGCGCTCGTCGAGCTTCATGCCATCTGGCATGCCGCCCCCTACTCGGGCGCGCTCTGGCGGCGCGAAGTCGAAGAAGAGTCGGCCATTGGCGAGTGAGCCATCCGGCCGCACGTCGAAGACGCGGACGTGCATCCGCGCAGTATCGTCGATGTAGAGCAGCGACTCGTCCGGCGAGAAGCAAAGGCCGTTCGGGGCCTGGAAGTCGTCCACCAGGAGTCGCGGCTCGCCCTCCGGTGAGATGCGGTACACCCCCTGGAAGGGCAGGTCCTGGGGCCGGGCGACACCGTAGTAGTCCATCAGCCCGAAAGCAGGATCGCTGAAGTAGATTGAGCCATCCGACTTGACGACTACGTCGTTGGGGCTGTTCAGCGATTGGCCCGCATGCTCCGAGGCGAGCACCGTGATCGAGCTGTCCGTCTCGGTCCGGGTGAGGCGCCGTCCGACGTGCTCGCAGGCGATCAGCCTTCCCTGAGTGTCCCAGGTCAGGCCGTTGGACTTGCCGCTCGGTCTGCGAACCTCGGCGATGCCCTCGTTGGACCGCCAGCTACGCATCACGTCGCCGGCCAGATCGCTGAACAGAAGTTGCTGTCTGGCCGGGTCCCAGAGGGGTCCCTCGGTGAACAGGAAGCCGGTCGCCAGCCTCTCGACCCCGGTCGAAGGGTCGATCAGCTCGCGGACCTTCGGTGACAAGACGTGCACAGCCATCAGCTCACCCCCGGCCTGTCAACTTGCGGGCCGTCGCCAGGTCGACCGGAACCCCGCCTACCGTCCAGTCGAACGCGTCGACCTCCTCCACGACCACCCAGATGTTCGGGCGGAAGGACTCGTTGCCCCGGGCGAAGACCTCTACGACGGCGTCGGTCAGTCGCTCGGCCAATCGCTGCTTCTCCTCGGACAACATCACTCCCTTGACGACTTTGGCGGTGATGAATGGCATGGTCATTCTCCTTAATTGGATGTGCCTCCACTCCCCCCTCGTCCCGCCAGACCACCCAGTCACCGTGGTCCTCGAGCACCTCTGGCTCGAATGGCGGATAGAGCCAGGTCCCGATGGGCAGGCCGCGGAGTCCCTCGTCGAAGCCGAAGAAGTCGTGGATATCTTCATCCCACACATAGGTTTCGTAGACTGGCCCCCCATCCCGAATCGGATCGGTGCGAGCGCTCTTCAGCGGCCGGGGCGATCCCTCACCGCCCACCCAGTGGCCATCCACCAGCCAATCGGGCAGACCAACACGCCGGGGCAAGCCCTCCTCGTACCAGCGTCGGATGGACGCAGCCCCCCAGTAGCCCATCTCGCGGAAGGGGACCCGGTCCACCGTTTCAAAGTTCATGCAGGCCAGAAAGCGTTCCCTCGCGTTCACTGTGGCTCCCCTTCCGAGAAGCGAAGCGACCCGGCTGTATCAAAGGAGTCTCGCCCACGGTGCACAAAGGCCACAACCGAGATTCCGAGCGAAGCGAGGAATGACAAGCGCAACGTGGCTGGGGATGACGAGCGTGGGAGCGCGGCTGTATCAATGGAGGGCATTGATCTCCTCGCCGACGATCCGTGCCCACCGGACGATGCGTCGCGGGTCGCGCTGGACAGTGTGGAGGTCCTTCAGAACGACTTCAACCCGGCAGTTCCGGCTGGCGCGCAGTCCGTCCCGGATATACCGACGGATGCCCGCCTCGTCGAAGGTCGCGGTTCCTAGATCGGACGGGCATGGCCGCCAGGAGAAAACGTGTCGTGTCCCCAGTTTCTCGGCCATCCCGGGCACGCTGGACCAGGGTGGTACCCCGACGCGCCGCAGCCGGGGAAATCGCTCGACCACGTGCCACCGGTTGTCCAGCGGCTCGCAGCAGCCGTAGGAAACCAGGCCGAATCGTTTCAGAAGGGCAAGCTGGTAGGGGAAGATGAACTCCTCGAACATGGCCGGGGAGACCCCGACCGTCTCCTGCGACTCGGCGAACCCCCACATGTCTTCCGCCCGGACCCGGCCGGCGAAGTCGGGCTGAGGAAGCTCGCGGCTGAAGCCGGAGGAGATGTAGGTGTTTCCGTTGTTCAGACTGAGCAGCCCATTGGCCTCGAGGAAGTCGAGCGTGGCCAGGTGGCCATCCCGGAGAATAGCCATGAAGCGGTGGAGGCCATCGGGGTCCTCGATCATATCCAGCATGATCTGGTTCAGCCCGCGAAGCTCGACCAGGGCCATCGTCATGCCCAGGCTCCACCACCAGGTCCCCTTGAGCTGCACTACCAGGATGTCCCCGAACACGTCCGTGGCCAGGTCGATCATCCGCTGGGTGGCCTGGTAGTCCACCGTGATGACCGGAAAGTGGAGCCTGGGCAGATCCGTCTCGTAGTCCTTGATGGGGGCGTCCCAGGTGTACGACCCGCCGTCCCCGCCGCCGATCTTGGTGTAGTCCAGGCCCCAGCCGCTGTTGGTGAAGAGGTAGGGGAGGATGAAACTGGCCTCGATCACCTGGTCGTCCCGGACCTGGGTGCCCAGAAAGATCTCCTTGCGGAGCCGGAGCTCCCACTCGCGGGCCAGCTCGCCCTCGCAGCGCAGGTCCGCTGGAGTGATGATCTCGTCCAGGCAGCTCGCGGCGATCCTGCACGCGATCAGCGGGCGCGTGGGCTCCAGGGCATTGAGGCGGTACCACAGCTCGCGCTTCTCGGCCTCGATCGGGCGGGCGGCCAGTTCGGCGACCTGCGCGCCGAAGTCCCGCAGGATCCGACGATCGGCGGAGCTGACGCAGCACGGCGTCGCAATCTCCCCCTCTTTGCTGAGGGTACTCTCGGACAGGTTCGGCATGTGCGGTCTCCTTTGTTGGCGCCGCGCGGGCACGGTCGGCGGCCGGGCGTCGGCCAGCCCCGGTAGGCGCCCTTATCCCTTGATCGCCCCCCCCAGGATGCCTTCCATGAGTCGGCGCTGGAACGTGAAGAAGACGATGATCAGCGGCAGGGTGGCGAGGACACTGCCGGCGAACAGGAGATTGAAGCGTGGGACGAGGTACTCTGAGCCGAGGAAGAGCGCGAGGGCCAACGGCGCGGTCCGGGTGATCTGGCCGGTGAAGACGAGCAGGGAGTAGAGAAAGTCGTTCCAGGCGTTGACGAACTTGAGGATGCCGAGCACTGTGAGGCCGGGGATGCTGATGGGCAGGACGACCCGCCAGTAGATGCCGAACAGGGTACATCCGTCCATCGTTGCGGCCTCGACCAGCTCGTCCGGCACCGACGAAACCATGTACTGCCGCATCAGGAAGATGCCAAACGCCGAGGCCCACCAGGGTATCCAGAGGGGCAGGAAGGTGTCCAGCCAGCCCAGCTTGGACATCAGCAGGTACCACGGAATCAGGGTGCTCTGGTAGGGGAACATCATGGTCACCAGGACGAAGATGAACAGCACTTCCCGACCGGGGAAGCGGCGCTTGGCGAAGGTGAATCCCGCGAGGCTACAGAAGAACAGCGCCCCGATCATCTGGCCGGCGGCCAGCATGAAGCTGTTGAACAGGTAGCGGTGGAACGGCATCACCCGGAACAGCTCGGCGTAGTTCGTGACGATGAGCGGGTTGGGCCAGAGGTTCGGGTTGAGTGAGAAGATCGCCGCGCGGTTCATGAACGAGCCGACGATCATCGTGTAGAAAGGGAAGAGAAATGCGACGGCCATCACCAGCAAGAGCAAGTAGAGTCCCGCCCAGGTCAACCGGCGCAGCCAGAGACCAGCCATCGTCCCGCGCTGGGCGGCCCAGGTGCCCCAGGATGCCGTCGCCAGAGCTTTCCCCGCCATGCTCTCCTCCCCCTATTGCCGCCACTCGCGCAGGACGCGCAACTGGATAATCGCCACCAGGATCACGAGCGCGCCGATAACAAACCCCAGCGCCGCCGCGTCGCCATAGCGCGTGGTCATGAAGCCGACCTCGTACAGTCGGAAGGTGAGGGTCGTCGTCGCCGCGTCTGGCCCGCCTTTGGTGAGGATAAAGGGCTGGTTGAACATATTGAGCACGCCGATGGTCCCGACGAGGGTGACGAACAGGAGTACGGGCCGCATGAGGGGCAGCGTGATGCGCCAGAAGATCCGGTACGGGCTCGCGCCGTCGATCTCGGCGGCCTCGTAGATCTCCCGGGCGATGCCCTGGAGTCCTCCGAGCATGATCACGGTGTTGTAGCCTGTCCCCTGCCACAGCACCAGCAGGACCACCGAGAGCTTCGCCGGGAGGGGCGTGCGCAGCCAGGAGACCGGCTCCAGCCCGACACTTCGGAGCACCGCGTTGATCCAGCCGTAGCTGTCGTCCAGCAGCATCTTGAAGACCATGCCGATGATGATGCTCGAGGTGATGAACGGGACGAAGTAGATGGTCCGAAAGACCCCCCGGGCCACCAGGGTCCGGATGTTGAGGAGGACCGCGAAGAAGAGGCCGAGCAGCACGCCGGTCGGAATGAGGATCGCGGTGAACTCCAGGGTGTTGACCAACGCCCCGGTGAAGATGTCCTCGCGGAGCATCGCCGCGTAATTGTCGAGCCCGATCCAGCGGGGCTCCCCGAACCCGCTCCAGCGCTGAAAGCTCAGCGCCAGCGCCCAGCCCAGGGGATAAGCCCAGAAGACGGCGAAAATGACGAAGAACGGCGAGATGAAGAGGTACTCCGCACGGTGTCGCCAGACCTGCCGCCAGAGAGACGATGGCTCCCGGGGCCGGGCCGGAACCCGGGAGCTCGCCAGGCTGTCCACGTGCACCTCCACGCCCAGGTATGTAGCGATGAGTAGTCAGCAATCAGCCGGACGCCGGTCGGCGCGGGAACGGCCCTCACCCCTGCCCCCTCTCCCAATACTGGGAGTGGGGGTCCGGCCGCGCCCCCGGACCCCCCCCCTTCCCCCTGTATTGGGGGATGGGGCCGGGGGATGAGGGCCGTTCCCGCGCCAGGCGGCTACCACAACTGTGT
>JACPQP010000209.1 GCA_016190465.1 Chloroflexota bacterium | reverse complement strand
GGCGGAACGGCCGGCTTTGTCAATAGCGAAGGAAGAGAGAGAGAGAGAGAGAGAACGAACAGTAGTAAGGAGACAGCCGTCTGCCCAGGGCTGCTCAATCGCCAGGCAGCCCTGCTGACCGCTTCTTCGACGCTGGCGGGAGAAATCTGCGGAAACGAGCTGGCAGGTGCGACGGTCCGCGTCCACCGGAAGTGGCGAACTCGCTGGACCGGCGTCCTGCGCACAGGCCCTTTCACCTCACCCCTGCTGGCCTGCCGTTCCTGAGTGGGTCCGATGCGGAGAGGAGAGAAAGCGCGGAGCGGGGAAAGGCTAGTCGTCGCCGCGGCCCCGCTTGTCCTTTCCCTTGGGCGGCTCGGCGAGGAACCCCATCTCAACGGTGAGGTCGACCGGCTCGCCGCGCTTCAGCGACGTGCCGGCCGGGGGCTGCTGGGCCGTCACGCGGTCGCCGGCGAGCGAGAGGACGCGCCGCGTGGCGACGTTGCCGATGCGCAGGCCGGCCTGCTCGATCAGGCGCTCGGCATCGCGGAAGGAGCGCCCGACGACGTTCGGAACCTGGGCGGGCGGCTCCGTCGCCACCACCAGGTCCACTTTCGTCCCGGTCGGCACCCGCTGGCCCGCCTCCGGGCTCTGGCGCAGGATGGTGCCTGGCCGGGCAGCGGCCGTCAGCTCGGGGCTCACCGCCGCCACCAGCTTCGCCGCCTCAAGCTGCTGGCGCGCGTCGTCGAGCGGTCGACCGACCACGTTGGGGATGGCGACCGTCGGCACGCGGGCCACGACCACCTGGATGGTTGTGCCAGGCTCGACGCGCGTCCGGGGCGCCGGCTCCTGGCGGAGAACCGTGCCGGCCGGGCTCGCCGGCGTCTCCTCCTCGCCCACACGCTTGAGGTCGAGCCCGACTCCGACCGCCCGGTCGCGCGCCTCTGGCTCGGCGAGGCCGACGACCGGAGGCACCTCGACGCGAAGCGCCCGGGCCACGACCAGCCGAATCGACATCCCCGGATCGAGAAGCGCATCGACCGGGGGCTCCTGGCGGAGAACCGTGCCCGGTGCCTGCGCCGGGGTCTCTTCCTCAGTCACTCCGCCGAGCTTCAACCCCACCCGCTCGATGTCTCGGCTGGCGGTGGCCAGAGGTTTGCCGACGACGTTCGGTGCGGCAACTCGTCCGGTCGCGACGACCAGCGTAACCACGTCGCCGCGCAGGGCGCGCGTCGCCCCAGCCGGCTGCTGCTCCACGACGACGTTGGCCACGGTCCCCGGCGCGTCAACTCGGCGCCCGACCTCCGGACGCAGCTCGAGCGCGCGCAAGGCCATCTCGGCCTCGCCAAGCGGCCGTCCGGTCACGGTGGGTACCCGGACGAGTTCGGCCCGCAGCCAGAACGCCAGCCCGGCCACCAGCACGAGCAACAGGCCGGCCAGCGCCAGGAGAAGAAACACCGTCGGGAACGCCGCTCGGCGCGGCGCGACCGCCTGCGTGGGGCGCGAGGGGTGAGGCGATCGTCGGGTGTCGAGTGTCGGGCGTTGGGTGTCGGGGGCGCGGGCCGGGGACCCCGGATGCCCGACACCGGACACCTGATAGATGCCGGTCTCCTGGGTGTGTCGCCGCTCGCACCGGGCAAGCTCGGCGGCCAGCAGCGCGATGGAGCCGGGCCGGTCGGCGGGCTCCGGAGCCAGCGCGCCGAGGACGAGGTCGCCCAGCCCCGCGGGGATCCCGGCTCGCCGCCCACCGGGCGGCGGAGGAGACCGTCGCCGCTGCTCGCGAGCCTCTTCGACCGTGGGCGCGTCTGGGTACGGAAGCTGGCCCGTCAGCGCCTCGTAGAGCACCGTTCCCACCGCGTAGACGTCACTGGCGACGCCGGGGGGCGCACCATCCAGTCGTTCTGGTGCCAGGTAGGCTAGTGTCCCCTCGATCGTCCCTTCGTCCGAGACGATGGGCTGCGCAATCCCGAAGTCGATGAGCTTCGCCCGCCCATCTGCCCCGACGACGATGTTCTGTGGCTTCACATCGCAGTGGAGGATCCCGCGTCGGTGCACGGCGTCCATTGCGGCGGCGAGGTCGCCCGCGATGCGGAAGAAGGTCGACAGCAGGAGCGGTCCCTGTTCGCCAAGCAGGGCCTTCAGGTCCTGGCCGGCCACGTGCTCGAGCACCAGGAAGGGGCGGCCATCAGCGGTGCCGACGTCGTAGACCGTGACGACGTTCGGATGGACGGCCTCGGCGAGCAAACGGGCCTCACGGAGCACCCGTCCCATCATCTCCGGACTCACGTCGGTCAGGAACTTCAGCACGACCGGCCGGTTGAGAAGCTCGTCGATTGCCGCGTACAGGGCGCTGTGGCGCGTCGCGCCGATCTGTCGCTCCACCCGATAGCGACTGCCGAAGACCGTCCCGGCGCTTGCCTGAACCATTCGTCCTCCCGATGGTCTCGTTTGATTCTAGGCGCCTTGCTTTGGCTATGTCAAATCATCTGCGCTCATCAACGTCGAGCGGCAGTTGACGTTACCCATCGGGCGTGGTATCTTTGCGCCGAACCAGCCGTCTGTCCGCGCGAGCGCTTATAGGCGTACGATTCCCCTCCCTGTGGGAGAGGCCCAAGCAGTCCACCGGGCAGGACTGTTCGTGGGGTGACGGCGGCGGCTGGCTTGACCGCCAGCGTAACCATTCGCCTGGCTCGGTGTTTCTTTGATCGGAGTCGGCTTCCGCCGACGACCGCGCCGGAGATTCCCCGCTCTCCTCTGCTCCGAGAAGCGGACGCGGCGATTGCAGCGTTGCAGTCACCCCCCTGTTCCAGCGCTGGGACAGCACCTCCGGGACGATGCGATCAGGATCGGCCGTTTTGCGCCCTGGTTCCGGAACCCGCGTGGAAACGCCGACCTCACCCCCGGCCCCCTCTGCGTCAACGGAGGGGGCCGGGGGGAGAGGTCCGGCCCCGGAGCGGACCTCTCCCCCCGGCCCCCTTCCCCGCGCCGGGGAGGGGGGTGGCGGCTCCTCCTCTCCGACACGGAGAGGGGCAGGGGGTGAGGTCCGGCCCCGGGATGGGGGATGAGGCTGCTGACAAAGGAGAGGTACGTTGGCCGTTCGCGTCGTCGTCACTGGCGTTGGGGCGGTCACGCCCCTGGCCAACAGCGCCCAGGAGACCTGGGAGGCAATGCTCGCCGGTCGATCGGGCGTCACCCGGATCACCCTGTTCGACCCCGCGCCGCTGGCTGTTCAGATCGCCGGCGAGGTGAAGAACTTCGATCCACTCCGGTGGGTCGATCGCAAAGACGCCCGGCGGATGGATCGCAACGTCATGTTCGCCGTGGCGGCTTCGCTGATGGCGCTGGAAGACGCGCAGCTTGCGGTCACGCCCGCCAACGCCGAGGATGTCGGGGTGATCATCGGGTCGGCCGTCGGCGGCATCAAGACGATGCTCGACCAGCAGAAGGTGCTCGAGGAGAAAGGCCCGACCCGGGTGACGCCGTTCTTCCTCCAGAACCTGATTCCTGATACGGCCTCTGGCCAGGTTGCTATCGAGACCGGCGCGAAGGGACCGAACATGGCGGTCGTCTCGGCCTGTGCCACCGGCGCCCAGGCGATTGGCGAGGCTGCCGAGACCATTCGGCGTGGGGACGCCCGGGTCGTGATCGCCGGTGGCACCGAGGCGGGCATCGTTCCGCTGGTCGTCGCGGGGTTCACGGTCATGCGCGCCCTCGCCACCCCCAACGGTAGTGGTGACCCCGCCACCGCCTGTCGGCCGTTCGACCTGCACCGCTCGGGCTTTGTGGTCGCCGAGGGCGCCGGCGCGGTCATCCTCGAGGAGCTGGAGCATGCCCAGGCGCGGGGCGCCCACATCCTGGCCGAGTTCGCCGGCTACGGCTCCAGCAACGATGCTTACGATCTCGCGGCGCCGGCCGAGCGTGGCGAAGGCGCCGCCCGAGCGATGCGGCTGGCGCTGCGCAAGTCGGGGCTCCAGCCAACCGACATCGACTACATCAACGCCCATGGGACCGGGACCCCGCTGAACGACCGGTACGAGACCATGGCCATCAAGGAAGTGTTCGGCGAGCACGCCTATCGCCTGGTGGTCAGCTCGACCAAGTCGATGACCGGCCATATGATGGGCGCCGCCGGCGCCGTCGAGGCGATGGCCTGCATCCTGGCGCTCCAGGATGGCGTGATCCCGCCGACGATCAACTACCGGGTCCCCGATCCCGACTGCGACCTGGACTACGCTCCCAACGTTGCCCGCCACACCCGGTTGCGGGTGGCGATGTCCAACTCCTTCGGGCTTGGAGGCCATAACTCGGTGGTGATCTTCAAGCGATTCGCGAGTTGACCGGTTCAGGCTGCGAAAGGACGTGGCGATCAGCCATCGGCGATCAGCAGTTCAGCGCTGCTGACGGCTGACGGCTGACGGCCGAGGGCACTGACAATGAGGTATGCGCAGATCACCGGCTGGGGCCGGTACGTTCCGTCCAAGGTGATGACGAACCTTGACCTGGAGAAGCTTGTCAATACGTCGGACGAGTGGATCCGGACGCGCACCGGCATCGCCGAGCGGCGAATCGGTACGCCACGTGATACGACCTCGTCGATGGCTCTTCGCGCGGCGCAGGCGGCGCTCCAGGTCGCCGATCTGCCGCCGAGCAAGGTTGATCTCGTCATCGTCGCGACGCTCTCGCCGGACTACCCGATGCCCGCCACGGCAAGCCTCGTCCAGGACGCGCTCGGCGCGAGTCGAGCCGGCGCATTCGATCTCAACGCGGGTTGTTCGGGATTCGTCTATGCCCTGTCGGTCGGCGCCTCGATGATCACCGGCGGCCTCTACCAGACCGTCCTCGTCATCGGCTCGGACACGGTGAGCCGTTTCGTCGACTGGACGGATCGGGGCACCTGCGTCCTGTTTGGCGACGGCGCCGGCGCGGTCGTCCTTCAGGAGAGCGCGTTGCCGACCGGGTTGCGATCCTGTATCCTCGGCTCTGACGGTTCGGGAGCCGAGTCCCTGATCATCCCAGCGGGGGGTGCACGCAGCCCCGCGACCGTGGACACGGTGGAGGCACGTCAGCACTTCATAAAGATGGGCGGGAACGAGGTGTTCCGGTTCGCGGTGAGTGCGATGTGCAGAGCCTCCTTGCAGGTAATCAAGCAGGCGGGGCTCGAGCCTGACGAGATCGATCTGATCATCCCGCATCAGGCCAACGTCCGGATCATCCAGGCGGCGGCGAAGTCGCTGGGCCTGCCGATGGAGAAGTTCTTCGTCAACGTCGATCGGTACGGCAACACCTCCGCTGCCTCCATCCCGATCGCCCTCTGCGAGGCGATCGAGCAGGGACGGGTCAAGCCGGGGGACAAGCTGCTGTTCGTCGGCTTTGGCGCCGGGCTCACCTGGGCCGCCAGCGTCTTCGAGTGGGGGGTGGGGGCCGAGTTGCGCCCGGCCCCCTGGTGGAAGTCGATCGTCAACACCGTCATCGAGCGGGAGGCCGGCGTTCGCTCGTTCGCCCTGCGGACCGGCCGCAGGCTGGACGCGGTCTGGCGCCGGAACGGCTTCGGCGGTGACAACGGCTATGCCGATGGCCAGAATGGCAGCAAGCATCTCCGGTAGCGGGTGAGGGGACCGAGCTCACCACAAAGACACGAAGGACATGAAGAGAGACGCGACGCACGAGCGGTGACTCCTTTGTGCCCTTTGTGTCCTTGTGGTGAAGGTCCTTCAGTTCTTTGTGCTCTTTGTGGTGCGCTGCGTATCCTGGGGAGGTAGTGGAGTGGGTGTAAGACGCGTCGCCCTGGTCACCGGAGCATCACGGGGGATCGGCCGGGCGATCGCGCTCAGGTTAGCGCAAGACGGCGCGCTGGTCGGGGTGAACTATCGCCAGAACGCGGCCGCGGCGGAGGCCGTGACCACGGCGATCGAGGAGAGCGGCGGCCAGGCGTTTCTCGTCCCGGGAGACGTGTCCGACGCCGGCCAGGCGCGGGCTGCGGTCGCGAAGGCCATCGAGGTCGGTGGACGGCTGGACGTGCTGGTGAACAACGCCGGCATCATCCGCGACACGCTGCTGCTGCGGATGGCCGACGACGATTGGGACGCGGTGCTCAACACTAACCTGCGCGGCGCCTACCTGTGCACTCAGGCGGCGTTGCGGGGGATGCTGCGCCAGCGCTGGGGACGGATCGTCAACATCGCGTCGATCGCCGGCCTGGTGGGCAACGCCGGTCAGGCAAACTACTCGGCGGCCAAGGCCGGGTTGATTGGCTTCACCAAGTCGGTCGCCCGCGAGGCGGCCAGCCGCAACGTGACCGTGAACGCCGTCGCCCCCGGCCTGATCGAGACGGACATCACCACGGGCATGCCCCCGAAGGCGCGCGAGGCGATGATCGCCCAGATCCCGATGCAGCGCATGGGTACGCCCGAGGAGGTCGCCGAGGTCGTCGCCTTCCTCGTGTCCGATCGAGCGAGCTACATCACGGGGGCGGTCATCCAGATTGACGGCGGGCTGGCGATGTAGAGTGAGGTAGGAGGAAACAGGATGGAACTGGCAGGCAAGACTGATAGGGCTATTGCCTTCATCTTTCCGGGGCAGGGGTCCCAGCACGTGGGGATGGGACGAGATCTCTACGAGATGTCGGCCGCGGCCCGCGATATCTTTCATCGGGCCGAAGAGGCGATTGGGGTCAACCTGCGCCGGCTCTGTTTCGAGGGACCGGCCGAGCTGCTCAACGACACGATCAACGCCCAGCCGGCCATCCTTACCGTAAGCATCGCCGCGCTCGCCGTCCTTCGTGAGCGGTGCGAGGCGGTCGGGACGATCGTGGTACCCCGGGCGCTGGCCGGCCACAGCGTGGGCGAGTACGCCGCGCTGGTCGCGGCCGGCTCACTCGACTTTGGCGAGGCGGTCCGGCTTGTCCGCGAGCGGGGACGGCTGATGAAAGAGACCGGCGAGGCGATTCCGGGCGGGATGGCCGCGGTGATCGGCCTGGACGACGCCGCCGTGGACGAGGTGTGTCGTTCCGCCGCCAGCCGGGGAGTCGTCTGCCCGGCGAACTTCAACTCGCCGGGCCAGACCGTCATCTCCGGCGAGCTGGCCGCGCTGACCGAGGCGATGCAACTGGCGATCGGCCGTGGCGCCCGGCGAGTAATCCGGCTGGCGGTCAGCATCGCCGCTCACTCGCCGGTGATGCAGCACGCCTCCGAGCAGTTCGCCGAAGCGCTCCAACGGATCGTCCCGGGCGACCCGGTCGTTCCGGTCATCTCCAACGTCACCGCCCAGGCAATCACCACGGCCGAGGAGGTGCGGCTGGAGCTAACGCGGCAGATCTGCGCGTCGGTCCAGTGGACCCAGTCGGTGCGCCAGATGGTCGAAGATGGCGTCACCACGTTTGTCGAGCTGGGGCCGGGGGAGGTGCTCTCTGGCCTGGTGCGCCGCGCCGCGCGGGACGTCCGCGCGATCAGCATCGCCGACTTTCGGTCGTTGGAGACCCACCTGCCGATGTTGACCTCCTGACCCTTCTCCTTTGTGTCCTTCGTGTCTTCGTGGTGAGCCCCGTCCCCCGGCTGCGGCCTCTCCGGCGGCCCGCCGGGAGCCCCCCTCTCCCCCTACCCCCTCTCCCACCAGGGGAGAGGGGGAGACGTCCGCCCCAACTGGTGCCGTCTCGGCCAGGCGGCATCAATCTTGCTCTGGCTGGCGGTGATTGCTGCCTGGCAGGCCCAGGCGGCGCCGATTTTGCCGTTCTCGCAGAAGGAGCAAAGCATGGGGCGCGTCGAGCACCAGCTTGAGTTCGTGCGTGGACAGATCGATGAGCTGACCGGTCGACTCCAGTCGACCGCGACGCAACTAAAGGATCTCAGCGACTTCAGTCAGTGGCTGAGCGCGCAGATCAGCGGACGCGCGCTCGAGGTGCGAGGAAAAGGGCGCCAGGCGTTGGCCACGACCCGGATGCGGGCCGAGGAGCTTGGCGAGGGGTTGCAGGGGACACGGGTCTTCCCCCTCGTCGGGATCGTGGTGGCTGCGGCCGGCCTGATCGCCGCGGTGAGTCTCTTCTGGCCGGAGATCTCCGCCCAACTGCGCAGCCGATTCGGGTGGCTGTTTGGCGAGGTCCAGGAGTCGATGGAGATGGCCAGGCGCCAGGCTGCCGAGATGGCTGGGCGAGTGGTGGAGACGACGACCGGGCGCAGGTAGCTGGTTGAGCCAACGGGTTGAGGCAAGCTGATCGAGCAAACGGATTGAGGACGGATTGAGGCCGAATGAGGAAGGAGGCTCAGACGATGTTTCAGTTCCGATTGCGCGGCACGTTGACGGTCGACCACGAAACGCAGGAGATGGCGACCTGCCGTGGCGTGACTGAGAGCGAAGTCCGCTCGACGACCGGCGTCGGCGCCGATGCCGTGGCCGAGGCCGTGCGGGTCATCCAGAAGCACGTCGATAAGGAAGCCCGCAATCGCTGGGTCGAGCACCTCGAGGTCCGCGATCTCTGCCCGCGGCAGAAGGCTGATCTCGTGGCGGAGCTGGCCCAGATCTTTCGGTAGGGCCTTCCCGAAACCAGGCGACGCGAGCGAACGACCAGAGGAACGCTCGCGCAAAGGCGCAAAGCGATCGGGCTTTCGCGGTCGTCCCGTCGCGCCCTGGCGTCTCTGCGCGAGCATGCTCCCGTCGCCCCAGCGGGAGCTGAGCCTGCGCAGGTCACGGGAAGATCCCCTGGACCCCGAGGCCACGCCCGGCGCGGAGAGGAAGGAAACGGTTCCGCGCCGGGCGTGGCCTTCAACGTGTCCCACGCGTGGTGGAGCTTGGTCCCTCCAAACCTGAGCCGGTCTCTCGCCTCCATAGTCAGCTCTCCCTCGGCACACAAAACCCCATCCGGGTCAGCCATGCCTCGAGCCAAGTCCTGAATGAGTATCCGCGTTCGTTTTCCCCTTCATCGCGTTCAGCACACCACTCGGAGAAGCGAGAAACGAAACCGGGCCACTTGACAAGCTACTGCGTGTATGCTAAGAAGTGAGCGAATCAAGATCAGACAAATCTGTGAATAGGTGACATCCATCGGCCTGGATCTCGACCGACTGATCGGCGAGTTCAGCCAGTAGCCAGATCGACGCCCGAAACATGAGCAAGAGGTGACGGCTGATGTCAACGGCTCATGGTGAGAACGGCGGCGCCGCCGATGGCGCCCCGCTGGGCATCGTCACCAGCGTCGACCGGATCTGGCTGCTTGGCCCCTTTCACCGGGTGCTCGACAAGCGGGCGCGCGAGAAAACCCTGCTGGACCAACTCGACGAGTGCTTGAGTCACCTCTGGCGCAATCCGGGAAACGTCGGGCTGAACGTCGAGCAGATTCGGGTCGCTGGCCGCTACCCCGTGCTCTCCGCGCGGATCAGCCGCCAGTTTCGCTTGATCTTCGTCCAGTTCACCTCGCGTGAACTCGGCCTGCTCCACTTTGACAACCACGACGAGGCCTATCGCTGGGTCGACCAGCACGTCGAGATCATACCCACGATGCTGGAACGAGTCGAGCAGATCCATCGGGGCGAGTCGGTCACACACCTTCGTCCCACGCCGTTCCCCCGGGTTGCGGCAGATGACCCCATCCTCCTTCAAGCACAGGAGGAGTTCCGCCGCATGCTGGAAGACGGCATCGAGCGGTACCTCGGCTACCTGACGAACGAGCAGCGGTGGCTGGTGGAGACGCAGGCCAGGGGACTGCTCCTGATCAAGGGCGGAGCAGGCACTGGAAAGACCGCGGTCGCGGTCCACCGTGTGGCGCACTTGGCGCGCCAGGTGCAGTTGATCGACCCGCGGCCGGTGCTCTACCTCTGTTACAACCGGGTGCTGGCGCACGCCGCTCAGTCGCTGCTGACCCACCTGTACGGCTCCCCGATGCTGGACAATGTCGAGGTCCGAACCGTCCACCACTGGTGCGACCTGTATCTGGCAGAGCCTGCGGTGTCAAACCACCTCGACGAGCCCGCCTGTCAGCAGCTCTTCTACCGATGCAGGTCCAGCCTGCTCATCGCCGCGCCGGACGCGCTCGCGCCGCTCAAGGAGATGCACCCCGACCACGTGTTCGACGAGATCACGCACGTGCTGAAGGGGTGCGCGCTCGCCTCGGCCGACGAGTACGTGGCGTTCAACCGTCGCGGTCGGGGCTTCTCGCTGCGCGAGGTTGAGCGGCGGGCGATCTGGGCGCTGTTCAAGCGATTCGAGAGGTGGCAGCGCGACCACCACGCCTACCAGTTCGCCGACCTGCCCCTGCTCGCGCTCCGCAAGCTGGCCACCGACTCGTCGTTTCGTCCGTACCGCGCGGTAGTTCTCGACGAGGCGCAAGACTGCTCCCCGGCCATGCTGCGGCTGGCGCGCCAGCTCGCCGGTGGCCCGGACGGCCAGCTCACCGTCCTGGCCGATCCGGCGCAGGACATCTACGAGAGTGGGTTCATCTGGGCTCAGCGGGAGCTTCGCCCGCACGGCGGAGACACCCGCTGGCTCGACCGCAACTTCCGCAACACGCGCGAGATCTACGAGCTCGCGCGCCCGCTGGTCGAGGGAATCGAGGGCATCCAGGAGGACCTGACGCGATTGAAACCGCCCGAGCGGACCGGCCCTCGACCGACGCTCCTGGTGTTTCAGACGCCCCTCGAGGAGATCGCCGAGGTCTGCCGCCGGGTCGCCGCGGAGGTGCAGCAACGCCCTCCTCAGCACGTCGCCGTGCTGGCCTCGTATCGTGCCTGGCTGGCCGAGTGCAGCCGATGCCTCATCCAGGAACGTGTACCCCACCGGGTGATTGTCGACACGAAACAGGCAAACCTGGCCGAACCCACGGTGAAGCTGGTCACGATCCATTCGGCCAAGGGTCTGGACTTCCCCGTCGTCTATCTGGCCAGCCTCACCCGCCGCGGCTTCTTCGGCCCGGCGCGAGGCGATTCCCCGGCGGCGAGACGCCTGCTGTACGTCGCGATGACCCGAGCCAGCGAGCACCTGGTACTCTCCACGGTTCTTGACGACGAGCATCCTCTCGTCAAACAGCTCGTCCCCGACCACTGCGACGTGGACGGCCCGTGCGCCGCCGTGTTCTCGAACCTCTATGGGGAATCAGCTCGGTGAGCAAGTGTGGCCGTGAGACAGACGTAGTTACCGGCGCGTTCGGCTTCACTGGCCAGCACATCACCCGGCGGCTCCTGGCCCTGGGGAGGGGCGCGCGCACGCTCACCGGCCATCCCAACCGCCCCAACCCGTTCGGCGACCGGATCAGCGTCGCACCGTTCAACTTCGACCATCCGCGTGAGCTGACGAACAGCCTGCGGGGAGCGACCACTCTGTACAACACGTACTGGATCCGCTTTCCCTATGGACAGCTCACCTTTGGGCGGGCCGTCGAGAACACGAGAACGCTCATCAAGGCGGCAGAGGAGGCCGGCCTCCGCCGGATCGTGCACATCAGCATCACGAACGCCGCCGAGGATTCGCCATTCCCCTACTTTCGCGGGAAGGCGATGGTGGAGAAGGCTATCGTCCAGTCCCGGCTGTCCCACGCCATCATCCGGCCGTCGGTGATCTTCGGGACGGAGGGCATCCTTATCAACAACATCGCCTGGCTCCTCCGGCGACTGCCCGTCTTCGCGGTTCCCGGATCGGGGGATTACCGGCTTCAGCCCGTTTTCGTCGAGGATCTGGCCGAGATCGCCGTCGACGCCGGTCTGCGTGGCGACAACATCGCCGTGGACGCAGTCGGCCCCGAGACGGCCCCGTTCAACGCGCTTGTTCGACTCATCGCCGACACCGTCCACAGTCGTGCGAAGATCATTCATCTCAGCCCGGTGCTCGTGCTCCTGCTCGTGCGAGCGCTCGGCAATCTGGTGAACGACGTGGTGCTCACCCGCGACGAGATCGAGGGGTTGATGGCGAACCTGCTGGTCTCCAGCGGTCCACCCACCGGGCACACGCGCCTGAGCACCTGGCTCGCGCAGAACGCCGACCAGGTGGGCACCCGGTACCTCTCCGAGCTGAGGCGGCACTACCGCTGATGCGAGCGGGATCGGGGATCACCCAACCTGATCGAGCCAGATGGGGTTGGACCAGGCGCGCCGGCCGGCCGCGTCGACGACCGTCACTCGGCAGTAGGAGCCCTGGAACTGATCCAGCGGGAACTCGCCCTCGGCGACGGCCTCGCCGCGGATCGAGCACGCGGTGGCAGCCCGCCCCGTGATGAAGACCGCCCGGGCCGGTGAGCAGGCGACGTGGATCCGGCCGGCGGCGATGGCTACCTCGTGAAGCTGGGGGCCCTGACTGGAGTAGAAGTGCCCGGCCTTCAGCGCGGCGAGCAGCGCCGCCGGTTCGAGTTGCTCGGCGCGGACGTGGACCCAGGCCGCCCGATGATCGGGCCGCGCCGCGAAGTGGGCATCGTCGACGGCGCAGGCGGTCAACCGCCGGCCATGGACCGACAGCAGGTCGCTTGTCGCCCAGCTATCGCCGCGGTCGTTGTGAGCCACGCACGTCTCATTGTAGACCTCGACCGAGTGGGCCGCTTCCACCGCCAGCGCGTCGCTCAGGGTAAGGCCATACCAGGCTGGGTGGGCGATCCCCACGAAAGCGCCCGTCCCCGCCGCCCGCTCGGCCAACGTGGGGCCGGTTTCGCCGGCCGCCGTGGGCGCGAAGTCCAGTGGTAGACCGACCGCCAGCAGATGGTAGTTCTCCCCCAGCGCCGTCCGCGGTGCGTGCAGCTCGGCCCCCAGCAGCGTCGTGAACGTGTCCGTGCGGAACTGGCGCGTATCGGTGAGCGGAAAGCCGTAGCGTTCCACGAAGTGGTCGGTGATGGCCAGGAAGTCGTAGCCATAGTCCCGGTAGACGGCCACCACCTCGGTCAGGCCAAGCCGGCCATCCGAGCTGGTGGAGTGGGTGTGCAGGTTCCCCCGGTAGAAGCGACCGGGCTTGTCGAAGGGCAGGTGGTTCACGCGGCAGATACCTCACAGTCGGTAGTACCTTCGAGCCATCCGCACGATGGGCCAGTATCTTAAGAGCGTGTTCAGTCCATCTCGGCGAACACTTCGTCGAGTCGCAAGGCGAGCCCCGGGAGTGCCGGGCACCGCAGCTCGCCCGACGCCCCCGCGCGCTCACCGCCAACAAGACGACCATCGTGCAAGAGGTACGCGGCGCCCCACCGCTCGTCCGGATCGATCACCCAGTAACAGGGGGCGCCCGCTCGCTCGTACGTCGCGAACTTGACCCCGCCTGGCAGATCGTTCGCTCGGTTCTCTGGCGACAGCACCTCGACGACCAGATCCGGCACGCCGACGACCCGCTGGCGACCGACGATACCTCGTCGCGCGGCGGTAACGAACAGGACATCCGGGCGCAGAACGGTCGGTCGATCCGGGGCCGAACCGACCGGCAAGAGCACGTCCACGTCAGCGTAGGCGATGCCCAGCCGGCGAGCGCGGGCGAAGCGGAAAAGCGCGTCGGCGATGAGCGTCACGAGTAGCTGGTGAATCGGCATCGCCGCTGGCGTCACGATTGACCTCCCCTCGATCAACTCAATTGGGGTGCCCTCGGGGAGGGCATCGTAGTCGGTGAGGCTCAGGAGTCGGGGCATCCGTTGCGTTCGAGCCATCGTTGTACACCCCTTTTCCCCGCGATCGGTGCGGCCAGCCGGTCCACCAGGATTATAGCACGGCGCGTGTGGCGGCGTTCGGACGGAGACCTCCAGCTTCCATCCAGGCGCCGCCAAGTCGCGGCGCGCCGATCAGACTTCCCGCCCGCGTTGGAGGCCAGCGGTGTCTCCGAAGCTCAACCGCGCGCGATCGGCGCTCGTCTGTTGACAGCATCGCTATAATAGGGTCACAAGATTATGTCAACTTCCGTCCGGCATGACGCTCTGGTGGCAGGCCGGCGCGGGCGAAGAGAGGAAAGGAGTCAGCGTGAAACACCGAGCACGAGGCGTCTGGCGAGTGGTCTCGCCGTTGATGGCGATCGTCATCGCGGTCGCGTTCGTCGTCGGCGCGTGCGCCCCATCCCTGGGGAAGCCCGGCGGCTCCACGAGCGGCGGCGTGGTCACCATCGAGCACTGGGACTGGTGGGTGACGCAGGGACCGACGATCGACAACGAGATCAAGCTGTTCGAAGCCGCGCATCCGAACATCAAGATCAAGAAGACGACCCAGGTCGTCGACAAGTATCCTGAGTTGCTCCAGCTCGCGATGAAGGGGGAGAGCGCCCCCGACGTGTTCTTGATCGCCGACAAGCCCGACTTGATCGATCAGGTGCGCCAGGGCTGGCTGCTGCCGCTGAACCAGTGGGCGACCCCGGAGTGGCAGAAGCAGTTCCCGACGGCGTCCTTCGCCGAGGGCGCCAACGTCTTCGGCGGCAAGGTCTACACGGCCCCGTTCGATGGGCCAGCTCCCTGGCTTCAACTCTACCTCAACACGAAGCTCTTCCGTGAGGCTGGCCTCGTCGACGCCACCGGGAACATCCGGGCGCCGAAGACGTGGGACGACGTGCGTGAGCTCGGCCGGACCATCACTCAGAAGGGTGGCGGCAAGTATTACGGTTTTGGCTTCGGCAACAAGCAAAAGTTCATCCTGCCCTGGCAGTTGATGATGGTCCAGAACAGCGGGGCGCCGGGCGGCTCGAGCGGGTACGACGCCCGGACCGGCGGTTACACCTGGGCCAGCAACCCGGCTTACCAGGAGTGGATCGAGTTCTTCATGGGGATGAAGAACGACGGGTCGATCGTCCCCAACGCGATGTCGATGGACGACGAGATGGCCCGGGCGGCGTTCGCCGATGGCAAGTTCGCGATGCTGATCGGTGGGGTCTGGATCCAGGGCGGCTGGCAGAAGACCCATCCCGACTTCAAGGACTACACGCTCGTCCAGCTTCCGTACCGGGGGACGCAGCAGGACAGCTACTTCTACCGTGGCCCCGGTGGGAAGGGCTTTGGGATCTCGGCGAAGACGAAGCACCCGAATGAGGCGTGGCTCTGGTTCGAGTGGCTCAACTCGAAAGCCGCGGCCGAGCGTTGGGTGAAGGCCGGCCAGGGCATTCGGGCATTCCCCGAGGTCAACAAGCCGGAATACGCCCCGACGCCGCAGTTCAAGGCGTTCATGGAGCTGGCCCAGGGCGACATCCGGCTTGGCCCGGCGCCCGAGCTGCTTCACCCCGAGATGACCCAGGTCAAGACGCAGCAGACGCTCCCCGACATCCAGGCGATCCTGGAGGGCGTCTACACCGGCCAGATCACCGACTACAAGACGGCGTTGAAGGACCTGGAAGCCCGCCAGAATGCCGCGCTCCAGCGAGCGATCGCCGAGGCGCAGGCGCGTGGCGTCAAGCTCGACCCGGCCTGGTGGCGCGTCGCCGATTGGGATCTGGCCCGCGACTACACCACCGCGGTGGCGTCCGACCAACGCTAGGCGGGGGCACGTCCTCACCCCCAACCCCTCTCCCGCAGCGCGGGAGAGGGGAGTTTCCTCCCCCTCTGGGAGAGGGCGGCGGTGAGGGCCGTCCCGGTGAGGGCGGGAACCTATCACCCCCTCTCCCGTAGCGCGGGAGAGGGTCCGGATGCGAGGGCACCCCGCTCCCGCAGCGCGGGAGCGGGGCCGGGGGTGAGGACCGAGGAGGACAACACGAATGGCTCAACTCAGCACGGCCTTTGACATCACGCGCACGATACTGCCTACGCTGCCCTTCCGCCTCGGTCGGGCGATCCGGCAGTACGGCTGGTCGTACGCGTTCGTCTTGCCGATGCTCGCCCTCGTGGGGCTCTTCGTCGTCTACCCCCTCATCGCGTCGATCCACATCACTCTGTACGACTGGAATGGCATCGGCAAGCCGACGCGCTTCGTCGGCCTCCGCCACTTCGCCACGGTCGCGCGTGATCCACTGTTCTGGAACGCGTTCAAGAACACGTTCCTCTACGCGGCGGTGCTGGTCCCGATCCAGCTCACCCTCGCCCTCGCGCTGGCGCTCGTCATGAACCAGCCCCGCCTTCTGGGTTCGACCTTCTATCGTGCCATCTACTTCTCGCCGGTCGTCACTTCGGCGGCGCTGGTCGGCGTGGTGTTCAGCCTGCTGATCGGATCGGTGGGGCAAGACGTGAACACCATGCTGACCGAGCAGGGTCTGCTCAGTCGCCCCATTGACCTGCTCGGCGATCCCCGCTTCGCCTTGCCGGTGGTGATCGCCGTCGGTATCTGGCACACGCTCGGCTACAACCTGGTGTACTTCCTCGCCGCGCTGCAATCCATCCCTCGCGACCTCTACGAGGCGGCCGAGGTCGACGGCGCCGGGGCGCTCGGACGATTCATCCACGTGACGATCCCGATGCTGCGCGAGGTCGGGCTGATCATCCTGTTCCTGGCCATCCTTGGCAGCCTCCAGGTCTTTGACCTGGTCCTGGTGATGACGGGTGGCGGCCCGTATTACGCCAGCGAGGTTGTCAGCACCTACATCTACCACTTCGCGTTCACGCCGGCCTCGATCCAGGCGGAAAGCAACATCGGCTACGCCTCGGCGGCGGCGTTCTTCATGGGGGTGCTCGTCATAGGGCTGACGGCCGGGCAACTGCTCGCGGTGCGCCTCATTCGTCAGCGGAACAGCGGGCGGTAACCCGCTCTAGGAAGGAACTGTCGTGGCAGCTCGGATCTCCAGCTGGCCGCGTGGCCTGCCATCCGGTCGGGTCAACGTCCAGATCATCACGCACGTCATCCTGCTCGGGCTGGGCTTCGTGTATCTGTACCCGTTCCTCTGGGTACTCGCCAGCTCGTTCAAGGCGCCGGGCGAGTTCTTCCGCTCGGGCCCGAGCCTGATCCCGCAGGCCCTGCGGATCGACAACTACGCCTACGCCTGGCGCTACGGCCACTTCGACCGGTACTTCTTCAATACGGTGGTCGTGACGGTCGCGGCGACGGGCCTGGTGGTGCTCATCGCCTCGATGGCGGGCTACGTCCTCTCGAAGACCAGCTTCCCGGGCCGGCGGCTCGTGCTGGGGGGCATGGTCCTGCTGATGTTTCTGCCCGGGGGCTATACCATCATCCCGCTGTTCGAGCTGGTCCAGTCGCTGGGGCTGCTGAACTCGCTCGCCGGCATCGTCGTGGTTCAGGTCGCCGGCGCGCTGATCTTCAACACGCTGCTCTTCATGGGCTACTTCGCGACGATCGGCAAGGAGATCGAAGAGGCGGCAACCGTCGACGGCGCCAACCTGCCGACGACCTACTGGCAGATCATGCTTCCATTAGCCAAGCCGATGGTCGCCACCGTCGGGCTGTTTCAGTTCATGGCCAACTGGAACAGCTTCTGGATCCCGCTCGTCTTCACCCTCGGCAATCCGGACCTTCGCACGCTGGCCGTCGGGATGTACGCCTTCGTCGGTGAGAACTCGACCGGCTGGACCTACGTCTGCGCCGGAGCGGTGATGTCCATCCTGCCGATCATGGCGGTCTTCTTCTTCCTGCAACGCTACTTCATCGAGGCGGTCGCCGGCGCCATCAAGGCGTGAGCGTTTTCTCGAGCTTGCTGCGGATGGTGCTCTCGGTCATCCCGCCGATGGCCAGGTCGCGGATCGTGCCGCCGCGGTCGATGAAGAACGTGGTGGGCAGGGCATTGAGCCGGTACTGCTGAGTGACGGTGCCATCCGTGTCCAACAGCGAGTCGAACGTGATGCCCAGTTCGTCGACGAACCGGCGCACCAGGTCGGGGTGTTCCTGAACGTCCACCGCCAGCACGACGACGCCCCGATCGGCGTAGGCTTTCTGGACCCGCTCGATCGCCGGCATCTCCGCCCGGCAGGGGGCGCACCACGTCGCCCAGAAGTTCAGGATGATCGCCTTGCCACGCATCTGGCTCAACTGAACCGAACCGCCGCTCGCCGTGGGGAGGCGGAAGTCGGGGGCGCGATAGCCCACCTGCGGCGACTCGCCGCCAGCCGCACTCCTCGCGCTGCCGGCCAGGCCGAGGATGCGACCACCGTCCAGGGCCAGCACGCCGAGCGCGATCAAGGCGAGCGCCGCGAGGAGCGGCGCCAGGCGCCCGATACCTCGTGCGGGGGCAGTGGTCCCCTCTCCCTCTGGGAGAGGGCGGGGGCGAGGGCTGGGCGCCGCCATCTGCTCGTCGGCCGTCTGCTCCGTCATATCTGTTCTCCCTCACTCTGCGACGCATCACTACCACGATTATACCAATATCCCTCACCACGCGCCCCACGCTATCAAGTCTCCAGAAGGTGGTCGAGCAGCCGATTTGCGAGATCCCGGGCGGCGGCGACGCGGTAGTAGCTCTCGGCCTTGGTGGCCTCGGCAGCAGGAGACGCGCGAATCGCCCGATAGGCGCTCAGCGCGGCCTCCTGCTGAAGCATCAACCCGCGGTGCACCATGTGTGGCTCCCACATCGGCCGGCGGCTTCCCCACCAGTACTGGCAGCTATGCAGACCCCGATCGAGGAGCGCACGGGAGATCTCGGCCAGTTGTCGCGAGCCATCCTGATGTGCTACCTGCTCGGCCCGCTGCACCAGGTCGATGCAGAGGCGGGTGTGCTCCCACTGTAACCGATGGAGCGGATTGCCCGGGTCGCTCCACAACGGGAAGGGGTTCCCGGCCACCAGGTCATCCGCCGTCGTGCTCCAGGATGACACCTGGGGAACCAGCTCGGCACCTCGTGGAAACCGATCGAGCAACTCGCTGATGCCCGTGGTCACGATCTCGCCTTGTCCCAGCGCATCAGCGAGTCGAGTCGGGAGTTCGGCGCGGCCCGGCGGAGGACCCTCGCCCGGTGGGAGCGCACCCCGCTCGAGCGCGTCGTAGAGTGTGGCCAGGAAGCTCGTCTCCAGCCCGGGGTGGTGATGACCGAACGTCTCGGCATCCATCGCCGTGACGGCGTAGACGTCCGTTCGGTCACCCCGAAGGGTCAGGAGTTGCACAAGGAAAGCCGGCGCATCGAGCGAGCGAAAGGAGACGCCGTTGCTCAGGACGTCGTCACGGAAGACCAGCGCTAGTTCATCCTCGTCGGTCCGTGCGGTGTGGATCACGTCGAGCGGCCACGGGCCGGAGCAGGCGATGCCACTCAGCAACACCCAGCGATGCCCGGTCTCCGCGATGACGGTAAGCGAGTCCGAACTGCACGCCAGCTCCGGCGGGAAGAACCCCGGTCCGCCGGCCCCGGCCCGAAGAAGAACTTGTTCGTCTTGCGATTCTGGACGATCTGGTGGCGCGCCTCCGTCGGCGGGATCAGCGGCAGAATTGGGTGGAACTTCGCCGTCCCCGTCAGCTCAACCTGCCCCCGCTCGGCCAGCGCGCGCAGCCCCTCGATCACGTCGGCGTGCCCGTGGTCGTGAAGCATCTCAGCGAGACAGCCGCAGACGTTCACCGTCACTCGCGCCCGCGGGTGATCGCGCAGCACCCGCAGCAGCGGCCGGTACGACTCGTCGCAGATGCGCCGAAGCACCGACGGGATCTGCGTCGGGGGCTGGTAGAAATGGAGCAGCAGCGCCCAGTGGATCATCGCCAGGCCCCCCTGCGATCGGATCAGGCGAGCAGCAATCAGGAACGGTCAAGCCCGCGCCGGAACAAAGCAGAATCCGTGCCGGGCGAAGTAGCCGTCACCCATCATCCTGCGTAATTGGGGCCGGGCCGAACGCCAGCCGCAGATGAACGCAGATAACTGATTGCTGACAACTACTTAGTTCCGGCGCACGGCGATGTCGACGCCGTCGCCCTTGGGCACGATGGTGCCGGGGGATGGCTGCTGACTCAAGACGTGGCCGACGCCGATGCGGTTGTAGTATTCGCGGTCCGGAACCTGGTCGGCACTCTGGTAGTTCACCGAGCGCACCCGCAGGCCGGCCGCCTCGAGCGCCTGGCGGGCCTCATTCTCGTGCTGGCCGACGACGTTCGGGATCACCACCGTGCTCGGGGCGAGCGTCGGCGTCGGAACAGGGCGCGGTGTGGGGGTAGGCGCCGGCGGCCGCGGGCCGAGGCTGACAGTGATCGTCATCACGCCACCCGGCTCGATCGGCTCCCCCGGCGCCGGTTGCTGCGCCAGGATCCGCCCCGCCGGCAGCACGCCGCTGTGCTCGGTGACGGCGACCGGCGTCAGGCCCGACTGGCGGATCAGGCGCTCGGCGTCGTCGCGGGGGAGCCAGACGACCGGTGGCGCCGGCACACCCGGTAGCCCTCGGGCCACGACCACCTCGACGACCGCTCCCGGTGCCACCAGCGTGCCCGGCGGCGATCGCTGCGCCACCACCGTGTCCGGCTCGACCGAGACGGTCACGGTCTCCTCCACCACCTGCGCGGTCAGGCCGAGCTGTCGAAGCTGGCTCTCGGCTTCGGCCAGGCGGCGGCCCACCAACTCGGGCACGGCGACCCGCGGGGCGGCGGTGGGCGTCGGCGGAGAAGAGACGGTTTCATTCAGTTGTGGCGTTGGAGAGAGCGGCGGAGCCGCCGCGAGCGGCGTCGGTGGCGCCGCCAGCGCCGGCTGGCCTGGCAGCGCGCGCCGCTCGTAGAGCCCGATGATCCGGATGGTCAGTGGGACGAGCCCGACGATCGCCAGGAAGACCAGCACGCCAACTACGACCGCGAACCAGTCCAGTCCACCGGAACGGCGACGGGGGGACACGGCGACGGGGCGACGGGGCGACGCCGCGTCGCCGGAGGTGAGGGTGGGCATCGCCGACGTCTGCTCGAAGCCGGCCTGGAGGCAGCCCCGGAGCTCGCGGGCAAAGGCAGAGGCATTCGGGTAGCGCTCGTTAGGTCGCTTGGTGAGCGCGCGCCGGAGGGATGCCTCGATGCGCGGCGTCAGGCGGGGATTGTACTGGCGGGGGGAGGGCGGCTCCGCCTGGACGTGCTGGAGGGCGATTCCCAACGGCGAGTCCCCCGTGAATGGCAACTGCCCGGTCAGCATCTCGTAGAGAACGACCCCCACGGCGTACAGGTCGGACGCCACGGACGCGGGCTGGCCCAGCGCCTGTTCGGGGGAGATGTAGTGGGCAGTACCGACGACGATCCCGGTCTCGCCTGGCTGGGGCGTGTTTGCCGCCGCGGCGATCCCGAAGTCGGCGACCTTGGCGTGCCCACTACCCGTGGTATGGGTAGAATCGACGGTGAGCAGCACGTTCTGTGGCTTGACGTCGCGGTGCACGATCCCGCGCGCGTGGGCGTCGTGAAGGGCGTCCAGAACCTGAACCGCAATCGTGAGCGCGCGGTCGACCGGCAGCGGACCCTCACTTCGGATCAGGTCCTTGAGGCTGGGGCCGGCCACCAGCTCCATCACCAGGTACTGCCGGTCGCCGTCGATCCCAACGTCGAAGACCGCGACGACATTCGGGTGAGTCAGCCGAGCCGCGGCCCGCGCTTCGTCAAGAAAGCGCCGTCGGGAGATCTCGTTCGCGGCAAGGGAGGGACGCAGCAATTTGACGGCGACCGGTCGATCGAGTACCACGTCGATCGCCCGATACACTTCGGCGGTCGCCCCCTCGCCGATGCGTTGCTCCAGCCGATACCGGCCGCCCAGAAGGTCGCCAGGGAGATCCAGGGCCATCAGGCGGGGCCCGGGCTCCGCGCCCGGTACTTCTCGAGGACGGTGAGCGTCAACCGGTGCTGGACGAGGGCGACGAGCGAAGCAGTCACCAGCATCACGAACAGGGGAATGAGCACACTCAGCGCCGCGATGACGAGCAAGAGGATCGTCAGGATCAACGACGCGGTGACGTTGTCGATTGCCAGGAGCGCGGCGTTGCGGTAGATCAGCCGGATGCGCTTGTCCTCTTGCTCGATCAGCAGCGGCATGACGTAGAGCTGCATCGACGTCCAGAGGTAGAGCACGTACAGGAATAGGAAGCCGATGACCTGGACGAGCCAGACGTCGCGCGTGACGTAGAAGACAATGTTGCCCAGGATGAGCAAGAAGCCGCCCAGGCTGATCAGCGTGAGGGCAAAGGCGCGCTTCCAGTAGCGTCGCAGCCCCTCTTTGAACAGCTCGAACTCGACTCGCTCTTCCTTGACCAGTTGATTGGCATAGTAGTGCAGTCCCGCCGACGCGGGGTTCGGGGCGAGCACGACAAAGACCATCAGTGGCACGAACGCCAACTCCATGGACACCTGGGCAATCGTGCTACCCAGCGGCAGGACGGTGAACGAAAACAGCGCCAGGATCGGGAGGCTCAAGATCACCCACAGGATGTTCATCCCGACGAGGGGGAACATCTCACCATAGAAGTCGACGATTGACCGCCAGAGGATCGAGAAGGCTCTCACCGACTGCTCCCTTTCCCAGTTGCCGGCTGCGTGCGCGGGTTCGGACCTCACCCCCGACGTTCCAGCCTGCGTCAACCGTACTATATGGTTGGACCGGCCGCGTGTCAAGCAAACAAGCTACCAGAGCCAGTTCGCGAGCTTGAGATAGACCGGCGGTATCTGATACAATTGGCCGATGGAAAAGAACTTGCTGACAGTGGCTGAGAAACCGGTGAGCCGTCGTGCCCCAGGGGAAAAGGCTGAGTAATGGCCACCAAGCGTGACTACTACGAGGTATTGGGCGTATCTAACGGCGCCACGGAAGACGACATCCGGCGCGCGTTCCGGAAGTTGGCGCGCCAGTACCATCCTGACGTCAACCGCGAGAAGGACGCCGAGGAACGCTTCAAGGAGATTAACGAGGCGTACGAGGTCCTGAGCGATCCCGAGAAGCGCCGCTCCTACGACCACTTTGGCCACCGTTTTGGTCAGGACGGGCCGGCAGGCTTCGGCGGCCCGAGTGACTTCTCAGGCTTCGGCGGCATCGAGGATATCTTCGATGCGTTCTTCGGCGGCCGGGTGAGGACCGGCACGCGCCGGACGGCACGGGGGAGTGACCTGCGCCACGATCTCACGCTGACGTTCGAGGAGGCGGTATTTGGCGTCCAGAAGACGATTGAGATCCAGCGACCAGAGCCGTGCGGCCGTTGCGCCGGTCGGCGTACCGAGCCCGGCACACAGCCGACCCGGTGTCCAGTCTGCGGGGGCTCCGGTGAGCTTCGCCGGGCTCAGCAGACGGTCTTTGGCCAGTTCGTCAACGTGATGGCGTGCGACCGCTGTCAGGGCGAGGGTCGGGTGATCACGACCCCGTGCTCGGAGTGCCGCGGCCAGGGCTATGTCCACGGAAAGCGCCAGCTCACCGTCGACATCCCCGGTGGCGTAGACGAGCAGCACACCGTGCGCTACCAGGGCGAGGGGCTACCTGGCTACCACGGCGGTCCACCGGGCGATCTGTACATCGTGCTCTCGATCCAGTCCCACTCCGTGTTCAAGCGCCAGGGCACCGACATCCTCTATGACCTGGACATCAACGTGGCCCAGGCCGCCCTCGGCGAGGAGATCGAGGTGCCAACTGTCGACGGGAAGTCCACCCGAGTGAAGATCCCCGCCGGCACGCAGTCGGGACGGACCATCCGCCTCCGGGGCCAGGGCGCTCCTCATCTCGGCCGGGCAGCGCGCGGGGACCAGGTGGTGAATATCCGAGTCGTCGTGCCACAACAGCTCAGCGAGCACCAGCGCAACCTCTTCCGGGAGCTGGCGCGGTCGTTCAGCAGTCCTGGTCCTGAACAGCACGGCCCTGATAAGGATCGGGGCTTCTTCGACCGGGTCAAGGACGCGCTGGGGGGCGACGGGGCGACGGGGTGACGGGGCGATGCGCTGGCGTGAGTTTCGGGTGACGGTCGACAACGAGGCCGTCGAGGCCGTGAGCGAGGTGCTCCGACGGTGGGCGCCGGGCGGCGTGGCGATCATCCCATCACTCGTCCGGTCGAGCGGTGTTGACCTCACCCCTGGCACCTGCCATTCCTCAGCGGGTCCGTCAATAGACCCGGCTCAGGAACGGCGGCCGGGGGGTGAGGTTGAAAGCGAGGACCCACGGGTGGTCACTGGGGATCCCGTTCAGGTGGTCGCCTACGTCCCCGAGCTGCCCGGCCTCGATGACACCGACGACACCCGGCGGCAGATCGAGGAGGCGCTCGGCCATCTCCACGCCATCTGGCCGATTGGCGAGCTCGAGTCGTCGACGATCGACGAAGACGACTGGGCCAACGCTTGGAAGTCGCACTACCACACGCTGCGGGTCGGCCGGCGCTGCATCATCAAGCCACGCTGGGAAGCGTATGCGCCCCAGCCAGACGAGGTCGTCGTCGAGCTCGAGCCCGGCATGGCCTTCGGAACGGGACTCCACCCAACGACCCGGATGTGCCTGCGTGCGCTGGAGGAGCTGGTCCGGCCAGGGGCGCGCGTGCTCGACGTGGGCACCGGATCCGGCATTCTGGCCATCGCGGCGGCCCGGCTTGGCGCCGCGGCGGTGCTGGCGGTTGACGTCGATCCGGTCGCGGTGCAGGTCGCCCGCGACAACGTCGTCGCCAACGCGCTCGCCGACCGCGTGACGGTCGAGGTTGGCAGCCTGCCATTGCCGAGTCCCCACATCGGGGTGCAATACTCGATCGTCGTCGCGAACATCATCGCGCGCGTCATCGGCGAGCTCGCCGGCGAGCTGGCGAAGGCCCTCGAGCCGGGTGGCGTCGTCGTGGCGGGTGGCATCATCGCCGACCGGGCGGATGAAGTCAACGCCCGGCTGGCGGCTCACGGGCTCATCTCGGCGGTCGAGCAGGAGGGCGATTGGGTGACGTTGATCGGGCGCGTCGCGCGAGCGAGCTGACCGGTGTGCACCGGTTCTTCGTCTCTCCGGAGGCCATCCAGCAGGGGGTGGTTCGGTTCACGGAGAGTCAGGCGCACCAGTTCGCCCATGTGCTCCGATTGAGACCTGGCGACCAGATCATCGCGCTCGACAACTCGGGCTGGCAGTACGTCGTCGAGCTGGTTCAAGTGGACGCAACGCGGGCGGTGGGTCAGGTCAAGACGAAGATGCTGGCTCAGACCGAGCCGCGGACCAAGATCACGCTGTACCAGGC
>JACPQP010000229.1 GCA_016190465.1 Chloroflexota bacterium | reverse complement strand
GTCGTAGGCGTAGTAGAGGCTCGGGAGCGACTGGTCGGTGCAGCCGGAGGAGATGTTGACGTAGTTCTGGGGCGACGTGCCGCCATTGGAGGGATCCTGGACGCGAGGGTCCTTGATATCGGCTCCGAGATGGGTATAGGGGGTCCAGGTGGAAGGCCAGGGCGCGGGGAGATAGTGCGAGGCCGTCGGGGTGCCCGGAGGCGGAGTGCCCCACACCGGCGGGTAGGGATCGGCAAAGACGACCGGCAGGCTCGGGCGACTCTGGAAGAGCGGCACCAGCAGAGAGGCCAGGAGCACGGCGAGGAACGCCAGGGGCCACTGGTGCGAGATGCCGATGGGAGGGAGGCGGGGGTACCTTCCGGCGGGCTCGGCTTTCCGGAAGTGCGGGGCATCTCGCCGGTCAGATTCAGCCATGCTCCCTCACGAGGCGGCGAAGCGCCGCGATGGCCACCATCCGCTCGGTCGCGGTTGCCTCTCGCCCCACGATCCACGAGAAGCACCCGTCGAAGTGGAGCAGAAACACGGTCGCCTGTCGCGGCGTCAGGCCGGCAAGGGTCTGAAGGAGGTGATCGATCCTCTCCATCCGACGATGAATCCCATCGGGTGCGTAACGCGGCAGGTCATTCACGGCAGCTTCTCGATCACCAACCGGATCTCACGGCGCCGCGTACCTTACCCCGCCCGCTCTCCCTGCGAGTTCCAGTCTAGCAGGGGAGAGCACGTAACGCAAGGATGCCAGCGGCAGTGTTCCCGTTGCAGCCTACCACGGACCCGGGACGAGGAGAACGTGCGGCGTCCCAGACCGAGTCCCAAACTGTGTCCCAGATTCCCACCCTCCTGTTGGGACGGGGACTGAGCGCCGTGCGCTCCCCGTGACCGGGGGCGCCCCACGTTTGTGGTATCGCCCGTGGCGCGGGAACGGCCCTCATCCCCCGGCCCCTTCCCCCAATACTGGGGGAAGGGGAGCGGCCCGGGGAGCGCGGCTCCACCGATGCGACCGACGAGGACATCGCCCAGTCGTTGGGAGCGGCCCGGGGGGCGCGGCTCCACCCCCTCGCCCAGTATTGGGAGAGGGGGCAGGGGGTGAGGGCCGTTCCGGCGGCAGGCGGCTACCACAATTGTGTGGCGCTCCCCGTGACACCCGTGACACCGCTGCCGCTGGGCCACGACACAGTTTCCTGTTATACTGACCGCCGAGATCTCCCCGTCCGGACCGCTGGCGCGCCGCTCCTCGCGGCCGTGGCGTGAGGTTGAGTGAGGCCAGTGGGGAAGCTGAGCAGATCGACAGGTCCGGACCGTGGGTATGCCGGTGGGGATGCCGGGTGAGCGCGAGAAGTGAGGTGCGCCGGCGGCGGGACGACCGTTCGGTGAGCGAGACCACGCTGCCACGCCTGATCGAAGATGCGCTCATCTGTGTCGAGGACGCCCGGGCGCTCCGAACCCATCCTCTGGTGCCACTCCTCCGCCGGGTGCACCCGCAGCTCGCCACCGAGAGCGGCCAGGCGCTGCGCGACCTCCTCCTCGCCGGAATCGCGGCGATCCAGCCACCCGCTGCGACCCCGTCCAGCGCCCGGGTGTGGCGGCTGTACCACCTGCTCGTGAAGCAGTATCTCGAAGGGCTGTCTCGCGAGGTGGTCTGTGCCGAACTGGGCATCAGCAGGTCAGAGTACTACCGAGTGCGAGCCGAGGCGCTGGAGCATCTCCGAGCGTACCTCTGCGCGCCGGCGTCGCGGCAACCACAGGCGGCCACCGCCGCGAGCGCGATCCTGGACGATCGAGACGAGTCCGAGCGGGCGTCCCGACCGAGAGGCATTCCGGGCAATCTGCCCGTGGCGCTCACCAGCTTCATCGGTCGCGAGCACGAGGTCGCCGCGATTTGCGAGCAGATGCGATCGTCCCGGCTCGTCACGCTCGTCGGGCCTCCGGGAGTCGGCAAGACGCGCCTTTCGCTCGCGGCGGCGACGGCGCTCGCGCCGCTCCACGCCGATGGGGTCTGGTTCGTGCCTCTCGTGGCAGTGACCGACCCGGAGCTGCTACTCCCGTCGCTCGCCGAGGTCTTGCGCCCACCGGCCGGTGACCGGCCGGTCGCCGAGCGTCTGCTCGACTTACTCCGCGACCGCGATACGTTGCTCGTCCTCGACAACTTCGAGCAGATCGTCGTGGCGGTCTCCACGCTGACGCTGCTCCTGGAGCGGTGTGCCCGGCTTCGGCTCCTCGTGACGAGCCGGACCATCCTGCGCGTCATTGGCGAGCGGTGCGTTTTCGTGCCGCCACTGCGCCTCCCAGACCGGGACGTGCCAGCAGAGCTAGGCAGCGTGGCCAGGAATGACGCGGTCCGCCTGTTCGTCGAGCGGGCGCGTGAAGTGGCACCGGATTTCCGACTCACCGAGAAGAACGTGCAGGCCGTCGTCGAGATCTGCCATCACCTGGATGGCCTGCCACTGGCGATCGAGCTGGCGGCAGCGCGGAGTCGCTTCTTCACACCGGACGAGATGCTGCGGAGACTCCGCGACCCGACGAGCGGAAGGCTCGCCTTTCTGACGCAAGGGCCGCGGGAGCGGACTCCGCGACACCAAACGCTTCGCCAGGCCATTGGCTGGAGCTATCTGCTGCTGAGCACCGAGGAGCAGACGTTCTTTCGACGGCTGGGCGTGTTCGTCGGCGGGTTCGAGCCGGAGGCTGTTCTGGGAATCCTGCGAGCCGGTGAGGCTTCGGCGGAGACTGACCAGCGGACGGGGAGCGCCGACGACCCGCGCCTCGCCGGCGTGTACGACCAGCTCACCGACCTCGTCGAGCGCAGCCTGCTGCGGTACGATCGACTCGACGACGATACAGCTCGCTTCACCATGCTCGAGATGGTACGAGAGTTTGCGCTGGAACGACTCGCGGTGAGCGGCGAGCGGGAGGTGACCGAGACGGCGCACGCCCGGCATTTTCTCGCGCGCGCCAACCAGTTGAAAACGAAGATCCGCGGCCCGGATCAGGTGGCCTGGATTCGGTGGGCGCGGCGCAACTACGACAACCTCTGGAAGTCGCTACGCTGGCACCTTGACCGTGGCGACGCGGACTCGGCTGGCCAGATGGCAAGCGCCCTGCACTGGTTCTGGTACATCCACGGCCGCTGGCAGGAGATCCGGACCACCGTCGAGCAGATCCTCGCTGCCGGTGGCGAGATCTCGCCGCTGACCCGCGCCGAGCTTCTGGTGCAGTACGCTCTCGCGCTCGTGCGGCTGGGTGACGGGGTGAAAGCCCTGGAGATCGTCGAGATAGGCGAGAGGCAGGCCCTGCTGGATGGCTTCACGGAGCAGGTGGCCTGTTTTCGGGGGCTGGCCGGGTACCTGGCGGCGCTGAGTGGCGATTGGGCGCGCGCCGAGTTGCTGTTCGAGCAGGCAGTCCGCGATCTGAGAGCGGTGAGCACCCGGTCAGACGGCGATCCGTCGCCCCTGTGGGTGCTTGGCGAGATCCTGTGCGCCTACGGCGAAGTGATGTTCTTCCAGGGGAAGCACGAGGCGGCGGAGCGGCTCTATTCGGAGAGCCTGGCGCTTTTCCGCAGCGTTGGCGACCGGGAGCGGGTCTCTCGAGCGCTCCGCGACTGGGCGCGTCTGTTGCTGCGCCGCGGCGAGATCGCGCGGGCCCGCGCCCAGTGCGAGGAGAGTCTCGCCCTGTTGGAGCAACTTGGCGATGACTACAATCCGCTCTACCTGTGGCACTACCTGGCGATCATCGCGCTGGAGGGAGGCGACGTCGAACGGAGTGTCTCGCTCCACCGCGAGGCGCTACGTCGGGCGTTGCGGACCGGAGCGCGCTCGTTCATCGTCGAGAGTCTGGACGGCCTGGCGATGGCCCTGGGTGCACGGGGCGAAGTGGTGCGTGCGGCGCAGCTTCTGGGAGCGGTCGCTGCGTTCCGCGAGCGCTACCGCTACCCGGTTCCGATCGTTCGACACCCGAAGTACGACGTCGAGCGCAATGCCATCGCCGCCGCGCTTGGCGACGAGGCGCTTGTCGCCGCCTGCCAGGCGGGTGCGGTGATGTCGATGGATCAGGCGGTCGCGTGCGCGATGACAGACATTGAATGAGCATCGGCCGGGGGAAGGAGCGCTGATGCCGAGTAGTCGCGTGCCCACCGAAGAGCGCACGCCGGGAAAGGAGCTGTCGTGACCCCGAGGCGTCCAAACGTTCTCCTCATTTTCACCGACCAGCAGCGGTTCGACACCCTCGGCGCGATCAACAACCCCGTCATTCGCACTCCCAGCCTGGATCGGCTGGCGCGGAGCGGCGTCGTCTTCACCAGCGCCTACACGCCCAGCCCGGTGTGCGTGCCGGCCCGCTGCTCGCTGACGTATGGGCAGTACCCCTACCGGACCGGCTGCTACGACAACCGCGATCCCATGCCGGAGGATGGCCGACGATCACTCGTCGACGCGCTGACCGAGGCGGGGTACCGAACACACGGAATCGGCAAGTGCCACTTCACGCCGGATTCCCACGCCCGGCGCGGTTTCCAGACGCGGGAGCGGCAGGAGGAACTGGTGGCGACGCCGGACAACGACGACTACCTCCGGTTCCTGCACGCCCGGGGTTTCCCGCACGTGTGCGACCCCCACGGGATCCGGGGCGAGATGTACTACATCCCCCAGCCGGCCCAGATGCCGGCCGAGCTCCATCCGACACAGTGGATCGGCGATCGGTCACTCGCGTTCATCGAGGAGCGGGCGGACGAGGCGCAGCCGTGGTTCCTGTTCGCCAGCTTCGTCCACCCGCACCCACCCTTCGCGCCGCCCAACCCCTGGCACAAGCTCTACCGCGCGCCACTGATGCCGCTGCCAAAGGTGCCGCCGGACTGCGACGCGCTGCTCACCCACATCAACCGTCGCCAGAACCGCTACAAGTACCGCGACCAGGGGCTCGACCAGAATCTGCTGCGCACGCTGAAGGCGTACTACTACGCCTGTATCTCCTTCGTCGACTATCAGGTCGGTCGGATCCTCGACGTGCTGGAGAAGACGGGACAGATTGACCACACCCTGATCCTCTTCACCGCCGACCACGGCGAGCACCTCGGCGACTACAACTGCTTCGGCAAGCGCAGCATGCACGATAGCTGCGCACGTGTGCCGCTCATCGCCCGGATGCCGGGCCGCTTCGAGGGGGGGCGAGTCTGTGATCGTCCGGCCAGTCTCGTCGACGTCGCGCCGACAGTGCTGACGGCCTGTGGGGGAGAGATGCCCTCGCCCAGGCTCGACGGGGTGGATCTGGCCGACGTCGCCTCCGGCGCCGCGGGCCGCGCGGCGGTCTTCAGCCAGTTCCAGCGGGAGGGGCAGGCCATCTATACGGCGGTGACGGCGCGCTGGAAGTATGCCTACAGCGCGGCGGACGACCGGGAGTTCCTCTTCGACCGCGTGGAAGACCCGCAGGAGACGCGCAACCGGGCCGGGCTGCTGTTCTGCCGCGACGCGCTCGCCGGGATGCGCCAGATGCTTATCACGGAGCTGCGCGCAGCCGGCGAGACTGCCGGCCTCGACGGGGAGAGGTGGAAAGGGTTCCCACGAGAGGAGGTCCCGGCCGACCCGGACTCCGGCCTGCTCGTCCAGGACCATCGATGGGCCGAGACCAGGATTCCCGGGTACACGTTGCCTTGCCAGTGAAGGCATTATTGGCACGGCAGTTGCGGCCCATAGAGGTTCATCCTCTGCCTGAAGCATGCTGCACAGGTAGATGGTATCGATTGGCGGACATCCGCTGGAGGACAGCCATGGCCAGTTTTCGTGAGTTGGGCCTGAGTGAACCGGTGCTCCGGAGCATCGCCGAGATGGGCTTCGAAGAGCCGACCCCCGTCCAGGCTCGGGCCATCCCGGAGCTCTTGCGTGGGCACGACGTTGTCGCCCAGGCCCTCACCGGCACCGGCAAGACGGCCGCCTTCGGCATCCCCCTCGTCGAGCGCGTCGATATCGGGCAAGTGGTGCCCCAGGCAGTCGTTCTGGCGCCCACGCGGGAACTCGCAGTGCAGGTGGCCGAAGCGGTCAATGGCATCGGCCGCCACCGTGGTTTGCTGCTGACGCCCATCTACGGAGGCCAGCCGATCGAGCGTCAGCTTCGGACGCTCCGCCGGGGGGTCCACGCCATCGTGGCCACGCCGGGTCGGCTGATGGATCACATGCGCCGGAAAACGGTCGACCTGTCCGCGGTGACGATGCTGGTGCTCGACGAGGCGGACCTGATGCTCGATATGGGCTTCCTCGAGGACGTCGAGTACGTGATGGCCCACCTTCCCGGCGAGCGGCTGACGGCGCTCTTCTCGGCGACGATGCCCGACCCCATCCTCGAGCTCGCCCGCCGGTACATGCGCGAGCCCGCGATCATCCGGCTCAGCCGCCCGCGGGAGCTGACCGTGCCCGAGACTGACCAGATCTACTACCAGGTGCCATTCCACCGCAAGTTCGATGCGCTCTGTCGGGTGCTCGATGCGAAACGACCGGAGCGGACCCTGGTGTTCTGCGCCACGAAGAGGATGGTCGACCAGGTCGCCGAGGGGCTCCAGGGACGAGGTTACCTCGCCGAGGGGCTGCACGGCGATATGAGCCAGGTCGTGCGGGAGAAGATGCTCCTGGCCTTCCGGTCCGGCCGCGCCGAGGTTCTGGTCGCCACCGACGTGGCGGGGCGCGGGCTGGACATCCCGGAAGTGGGCCTGGTCGTGAACTTTGACATGCCGCCTGATGCCGAGTACTACGTCCACCGGATCGGCCGCACCGGCCGGCTCGGACGGCGCGGCGCGGCGATCACCTTCGTGAACCCCTGGGAGATGCGCGAGCTGCGGGTCATCGAGCGAATCACCGGCGCGCACATTCGGCGGGAGCAGGTGCCCACCGGAGCCGAGGTCGAGGAGCGGGAGGCACAGGTCCTCGAAGAGCGGCTCGAGGAGGTCCTGGCCGCCGGCCGGTGGGGCAAGTACCGAGGGATGGTCGAGAACCTGCTGGAAGACCACGACCCGGTCGACGTCGCGGCCGCGGCGCTTGCCCTGGCAGCCGCGCGGCCTACCCGAGCTCCGGCCGCCAGGCTGCGTCGTGCGGCGTAAACACGTTCACGTTGGGGAGATACCCCCAGCCGGATTCGAACCGGCGATCTTCACCTTGAAAGGGTGATGTCCTGGGCCACTAGACGATGGGGGCGCGTCCTCGAGAATTCTACCGGAAAGAGGGGACTACTACAAGCAGCCAAGCGAGGGCGGAGCGCAAAAAGAAAGAAGCTTCCTGGCGATGACCTATTTTGCCACCCCGTTGCCAGGGCAGTATCGTCGGCGCTGCGGCCTTTCACGACCGTGTTCGGGATGGGAACGGGTGGGACGACCGCGCTTGAATCACCAGGAAGC
>JACPQP010000228.1 GCA_016190465.1 Chloroflexota bacterium | reverse complement strand
CTCCCCCTCTCCCACAGGGAGAGGGGCAGGGGTGAGGGCGGGCCCTCTGCGGTTCCCAGATCCGTGGCCTGGGCCCCGGCCCAAGGCTGGCCGCTGATGGCGGATCGCCACACGCCCGGGCGATCCCGTGTCCGAGACAGGAGGCAGACCGATGCGACACGTACGGGCCACGGAGATGCCATCGCTTCACGATGCCCTCTTGGTGGCGGCGTTTGCGGGCTGGAACGACGCGAGTGAAGTGGCCACGTCCGCGGTGCAGTTCCTCATCCGCGAATGGGACGCCCGCAGGTTCGCCGAGATCGATCCTGAGGAGTTCTACGTCTTCACCGAGCGGCGGCCGACAGTCCGACTCGGGCCCGGCGCGCGTCGGCGAATCGAGTGGCCGGCGAACGAGCTGTACTACCAGACCGCGGTGGGAGCGGATCGGGATGCCGTCCTGCTCGTCGGGGTCGAGCCGCACCTCCGCTGGAAGACGTTTGTCGAGTCGATCCTCGACGTCGCGGGAACCTGCAACGTCTCGACCGTGATCACGCTCGGCGGCCTGCTAGCCGACGTGCCGCACAGTCGTCCCGCCCGGCTGAGTGGCTCCTCGAACGACCCTGACCTGAACGCTCGGCTGCGCGCGCGGCGAGTCGCCGGATCGCGCTACGAGGGGCCGACCGGGATCATCGGCGTGCTCAACGCGACGTGTGCCAGCCGAAACGTGGTCGCGGCCAGCTTGTGGGGAAACGTCCCGCACTACATCTCGGCGTCGATGAACCCGAAAGTCACCGGTGCGCTGCTCGAGCGGCTCAGCGCGCTCTTCGATCTTCGCCTTGACCTGACCGAGTGGGTCGCGATGACCGGGCGATTCGATGCCGAGATAGCCCAGGCGCTGGCGAAAAACCCGGAGATCGCCCGGTACGTGCGCGAACTGGAGGCGCGAGGCGAGGGCGAGGTTGAGCCCGAGAGTAGACAGGGAGGCGAGTCACCCCGAACGACTCCCGCCGAGTTGCCTGACAGCGAGACGATCCTCCGCGAGCTCGAGGAATTCCTGCGCCAGGATCGACCGGACGACTCACCCTGATGCGACAAGGACACTTTGTCATTCCGAGGTGCGCGGCGACGAGGAATCTCGGCACCTGACACCTGATACCCGACACCCGATAGCCCATCATGCCGCCGTGCGGCCACCAGCCAGGATCGCCCGCAGCGCGCCACGCTGTTCGGTACTCAGCCGAGCCAACGCTCCGGCGAGGCCGGCCCGGAGTTCAGCGTTCATCTCGGCACTCTGGGCATAGGAGAGGGCGACCGCGGGGTCGCGGGTGACCCGTTGCCAGCCGGCTGATCGGTTGCGACGGTCGACCGAGGCTGGCTCCGTCCGGCGACCAGATGCCTGCCTGGCGGGGGACGTCGTGGGAACGACTCGCTGCTGCGCGTCCACCACGTCCGGAAACAGCGTTGCCTGGATCCAGACCTCCCCATCCACCATCGTCTCGTCCTTTCACTCACCACCGCGTGGCTTTCTCACCAACGCGACTTCCTGCCTGAACCCCGACACCTGGCGCTTGACACCCAGGAACGCGGCCGGGTGGCCTCGTCGCCAGAGCGGTTTGCTCCTGCCTGCCCATTATAGAACATTCGTTCGTCTTGTCAAGCGATCTGCTCCTCTGCCCAGGAGTTGCGACGGCACCAGCCGCCGTGTTAGGATTGTCATATGCAGGGCGTCGCGGCTTTCCTCACGGGAACAACTACCCTCACTCACGCTTGTCGGGCATACTCACTTCGCCTGCTTGTTCTCGATTGTGGCTTGGGTGACGGTGGGCTGCCTGGGCTTTGTGTCTTTGTGGTTAACTCCGTACCCCGCGTCGCCCGTTGAGGTGAGTAGCCGTGCATCCTGAGCAGGCCGATCGTGACCTGTTCGCTGAGGCGGCGAAGGCAGTGCTGGCTCGCCGTCGCCTGCCGGTGACGACCTACCGCCTCCAGTTCGGCCGATCTTTCACCTTCGCCGACGCTCGCCGGATCGTGCCCTATCTCGAGATGCTTGGCGTTACCGACGTCTATGCGTCGCCCTGCCTCAAAGCGGGTCACGACAGCAGCCACGGCTACGACGTCTGCGATCACCACACTTTCAACCCGACGCTCGGCTCCGAGGCGGACTTCGATGCGCTGGCCGCCGAGCTACGGCGGTGCAACCTGGGGCTGATCTTCGACGTCGTCCCGAACCACATGGGGATTGCCGATGCGGGCAACACCTGGTGGATGGACGTGCTGGAAAACGGCCCCAGCTCGCCCTACGCGCCGTTCTTCGACATCGACTGGCACCCGCTGAAGGTGGGGGCCGACCTGGAGAACCGCGTCCTGCTGCCCATCCTGGGCGACCCGTACGGCAAGGTGCTGGAGGGCCAGGAGCTGGTCCTGAGCTATGAGGATGGCGCCTTCTTCGTCTCCTACTACGATCGTCGGCTGCCGGTGGCGCCGCGCTCCTACGCCGATATCCTCTCCTCGAAGGGCGACGAGCTGGCCGAGGCGCTCGGCCGCGACCACGAGCACGTCCAGGAGCTCCAGTCCATCATCACGGCGATCAGCTACCTGCCGCCGGAGACCGAGACGGACCCGGAGAAGGTCGCCGAGCGACAGCGCGAGAAGGAGGTTATCAAGCGACGAGTCGCCAAGCTCGCCACGGCTTCGCCAGCGGTCCAGGCGGCGATCGAGGCGGCGGTCGCCACCTTCAACGGCACCCGTGGGGAGTCCCGGAGTTTCGACGCCCTCGATCACCTGCTCAATAACCAGTCCTATCGGCTAGCGTTCTGGCGAGTCGCGGCCGAGGAGATCAACTACCGGCGCTTTTTTGACGTGAACGAGCTGGCGGCGATCCGAATGGAGTGGCCGGCAGTGTTTGCCGAGACCCACCGGCTGGTGCTGCGGCTGATCCGCGAGGGGAAGGTCACTGGCCTTCGGATCGACCACGCGGATGGTCTCTGGGATCCGGTCGCCTACCTGCGCCAAGTGCAGCGGAGCGCCTGGCAGGCGCTCATCGAGGAGTGGCTCGACCAGCGGTTTGGCCCGGCCAGCGCCGAGCGTGAGGCCACCGCGCAGGCGCTGCTCGACCGGTTCGAGGTCGAGCGAGCAGGCGATCTCGATGCGCCGGTCAGCCGACCGCTGTACGTGGTAGTCGAGAAGATCCTCGGGCAACGGGAGAGCCTTCCCGAGTCCTGGCCGGTCCACGGCACGACCGGCTATGACTTCGCCAACGCCGTCAACGGGTTGTTCGTCGATCCCGCCAACCGCAAGGCGTTCACCGACCTCTATCAGGCGTTCACGCATACCCGGATCCACTTCGGCAACCTGGTCAACTCGTCGAAGAAGATGATCATGCTCGTCTCACTGGCCAGCGAGATCAACGAGCTGGGCTACCAGCTGAAACGCCTTGCTCGCAAGAACCGCTGGTACCGCGATTTCACGCTGAACAGCCTCACCTTTGCGATTCGCGAGATCATCGCCGCCCTGCCGATCTATCGCACCTATCTGACCGCGCTGCCGATCGAATGCAAGCGCGCGTCGCCGGACCCCATCAGGCCGGACCCCATCGGGGGAGGGGTCCCCCTCTCCCTGCCCTTTCCCCCACCCGGGGGGGAAAGGGTCATCGAGGAGCACGACCTGGCCGCGATCGAGGCGGCCGTCGCCGAGGCAAAGCGGCGGAACCCCCGCACGGCCGGCGCGGTCTTCGACTTCATCCGAACAGTCCTGCTCCAGCAATACCCGGATGGCGCCACGGCCGAGGACCGGGCCGAGTGGAATAGCTTCGTGATGCGGTTTCAACAGACGACCAGCCCCGTGATGGCGAAAGGGGTCGAGGACACCGCGTTCTACGTCTACAACCGGCTCCTTTCGCTCAACGAGGTCGGTGGTGATCCCGAGCAGTTCGGTAGCTCGCCGGCGGCCTTCCACCGTCAGAATGCCGAGCGGCTGCGGCGCTGGCCGGCGGCGATGCTGGCGGGCTCGACCCACGACTCCAAGCGCAGCGCCGACGTTCGCGCTCGCCTGAACGCGCTCTCGGAGGTGCCGCGGCTCTGGCGCGCCGCGTTGACGCGGTGGAGCCGGCACAATCGCGCGAAGAAGACGATGGTCGACGGCCAGATGGCCCCCGACCGTAACGACGAGTATCTGCTGTATCAGACGCTGCTCGGGGCCTGGCCGCTCGAGCCACTTGACCGGACAGCATTCCGGGCGTTCCGCCAGCGGATCGACAGCCACATGCAGAAGGCGATCAAGGAGGCCAAGGTCCACACGAGCTGGGTCAATCCCAACCGGGCGTACGACGAGGCGGTCTCGCGCTTTGTCGAGGGGATCCTGACCGGTCGATCCGGCGAGGGGTTTCTCGCCGATTTTCGACCGTTTCAGGAGTTTGTCGCCTTCTACGGCATGCTCAACGCGCTGGCCCAGACCCTCCTGCAACTGACTGCGCCGGGCGTCCCCGACATCTACCAGGGGAGTGAGCTCTGGAACTTCAGCCTGGTCGATCCCGACAACCGTGGTCCGGTCGATTACGAGCTGCGGACGCGGCTGCTCGGCGAGCTGATCGACCGCATCGCCGCCGTCGACGGGCCAAAGGGGAGGGAGGGAGGAGGGACGGGGCGACGGGGCGACGGCCCGAACGGATTGACGGGCGAGCTGCTGGAGCGGTGGACCGACGGACGGGTGAAGCTCTACCTCGTTCATCGCACACTCAGCCAGCGCCGGCTCTGCGCCGAGGTGTTCGCGACGGGAAGCCATCGCTCGCTGGACATCAGCGGAGCCCGACGAGATCACGTGGTCGGCTACGCGCGGACGAGTCGTGACGTCATCTTTCTCGTCATCGTCCCGCGTCTGATCGTCTCGCTCACGCGCGGGACGATGACCCTGCCACACGGCGCGGCGATCTGGGAAGATACGATCGTCACGGTTCCCAATGCCGGCGCTGGCGAGATCTACCGCAACGTCTTCACCGGCGAGACGCTGACGACGGTCGAGCAGGATGGTCGGATCGTGCTCCCGCTCGCGAGTGTCTTCGCCGCGTTTCCGGTCGCGCTGCTGCGCCGCCCGGCCGGAGAAGCGGGATACGGGATTCGAACCCGTGCACCCAGCTTGGAAGGCTAGTATGCTACCGCTACATCAATCCCGCGACCAGGGCGAACCCCTTGCAGCCTGCGACCGCCCGCCGGTAGGGACGAACCTGGTGTTCGCGTCGCGCCCCCGACCAGGGCGGATCCGTCGGCTACAGGAGTAGTATAGCACCAGCGTGGTCACCCGCGCAATCCGTGAGACCTTGACCCGCCTGGCTACCGCCCGGCCGAACCTCCCTCAGCCTCCCGCCGATGCCCTGCTGGCCGCCCTCGACGCCGCGCTGGGCGAGCTGCTGAAAAGCGAAGAGGCCGCCCGTTTCTGACGCGCGCGGCCGCCTCCAGCCCGCCGCGCGCACCATATGCGCAGACCCCGTCCACGTCCTCGCCGGATTTGTGGTAGTCTATACGGCAAGACGCGTGACTCGCGCCGGCCCGGCGTCGATCCACGTTTGTCTGCGGTTGCCGTTCGTCCCCTCGCCGAGTGCGCAGGCTGGTGGGGGAGGGAGCCGCTGTGCGTGCCGGCACGGTGGACAGACAGAGGTTACAACGGAGGAGGCTCGACCTCACCCCCGGCCCCCTCTCCGTCACCGGAGAGGGGGCCGGGGGTGAGGTCCGGCCGCCTCTCCGGTAGAGGTTATCGACGATGCGGCGATTCTCGCTCATGCCCGCTGAAGAGGGATTCTATGACTGGTTCGAGAAGGGCGCCATCAACCTGGTCGAAGCTGCTCGCTTGTTGACCCAGTTACTCAGGAACTACACCGAGGTTGAACGCCAGGTTGCTCGCATCTCCGAGCAAGAGCATCACGGCGATTTCATCGTCCACGAAGTCTACGATCTGTTGCACCGCACGTTCATCCCTCCCTTTGAGCGCGACGTAATCCAGCGGCTCGCCAGCAGCCTCGACGACGCGGTCGACAGCATCGAGGCGGCGGCCGACGTGATGCTGCTCTATCGCATCGAGCAGCCAACCCTCGAGGCGATTCGCCTCGGCGACATCATCCTGGCCTCGGCGGAACAGGTCAACCAGGCGGTGCCGCTGTTGCGCAACAAGAAGACGATGCCGCTGATCCGAGCGCGGATGATCGAGGTAAACCGTCTGGAGAACGAGGCGGACGGCGTAACTCGCGCCGCGGTGGCCAAGCTGGTGGAGCACCCCGACCAGTTGTTCGACTTGATCCGCTGGAAGGAGATCTATTCGCTCCTCGAAGATGCGACCGACCGGTGCGAAGACATCGCCGATACGCTGAACGGCATCGTTATCGAGAGCGTCTGAATCGAGAGCGTCTGAGGGTATCACATCGTGGACGGCGCGCTGGCGATAGTGTACGTGGTTATCATCCTCGGGCTCGCCTTCGAGTTCGTCAACGGCTTCCACGACGCGGCGAACGCCATCGCGACCGTGGTGGCGACCCGGGTGCTGAGCCCGCGCGCCGCCGTCCTGATGGCGGGCTCGCTGAACTTCCTCGGCGCGCTCTCGGGCACGGCGGTCGCCACGACCCTGGGCAAAGGGATCGTCGATCCGCTGGCCATCTCGCAGACCACCGTCGCGATCGCGCTGGTCTCGGCGATCGCCTGGGACCTGCTGACCTGGTACTACGGTCTCCCGACGTCAAGCTCACACGCGCTGGTGTTCTCGGTGCTCGGAGCGGCGGTCGCGACCGCCGGATTCAAGGCTGTCATCTGGTCGGGGACTTCCAAGACCCTCCTGGGGATCGTCTATTCGCCGCTGCTGGGCCTGCTGTTCGGTGCGTTCCTGATGCTCGCCATCTACTGGCTATTCCGAGACATCCGGGCCTCGGTCGTCAGCGCGTTCTTTGGCCGCGCACAGCTTGTCTCGTCGGCGTACATGGCGTTCAGCCACGGTGGGAACGATGGGCAGAAGACGATGGGGATCATCTCGCTCGCCCTCTTCTCGGCCGGCCTGCTCGGCAGCGAGTTTCACGTCCCGCTCTGGGTGATGATCGGCGCGGCGGCCGCGATGGGGCTGGGGACGGCGATGGGCGGCTGGCGGATCATCAGGACGATGGGACGACGGCTGGTCCGGCTTGCGCCGGTCAACGGCTTCGCCGCCGAGACGGCCGCTGGCACGGTGATCGAGATCGCGACCCGTTTCGGCATCCCGATCTCGACGACGCACGCGATCTCGAGCGCGATTCTCGGCGTAGGGGCCACCCGGGGCACGAAGAGTGTTCGCTGGCAGGTAGCTGGCAACATCTTGATGGCCTGGGTCCTGACGATCCCCTGCTGCTTCGCCCTGGGCTACCTGCTCACGTCGCTGGTCAGGATGCTCGTCGACGCGGGGGTGGCCATCCCCGGCGTCGGCTAGCATCAGCAAACGGCTCTTAGCAGTGAGCGGCGCCAGACGGCCACTGGACGGCCTCGGGCTGGCGGCTGATCACTTTTCGCTACGTACCGGGGCCCGGGTTGACTCGGCAATGTCACACTATGGCGGTCGGCCGGGGGACCTAGCCCCCTAGCCCCCTTCCCGTCGCGGGAAGGGGGGACCCCGTCTCCCCTCGCTCGGCGTCCGCATCGGCCAGCTCGATACCGGCCGATCGGCTGATCCGAGCGACGACACCGGCGAGGATGAGCGTGCAAACGACGGCGACGGTTCTCCTGGTTGAAGACGAGAGGGAGCTGGGGCGGGTGGTCGCGCGCGAGCTGGAGGTTGCTGGCTACCGCGTGTACCTCGCGCCCGACGGCGTCACCGCCCTCCGAATCTTCGTCGAGCAGTCGCCCGCCCTGGTGGTCCTCGACTGGATGCTACCGGGGCTGGACGGGCTGGAGGTGCTGCGCCGCCTGCGGCAAAGCTCGCCCGTTCCGGTACTGATGCTCACTGCCCGCGCCGAGGAGGTGGACCGCGTTATCGGCCTCGAGGTCGGCGCCGACGATTACCTCACCAAACCCTTCGGCACGCGCGAGCTGGTCGCCCGCGTGCGAGCGTTGCTGCGGCGCCAGGAGCGCCTGCGCGAGATGCTCGCGGCTGACCGCGCGGAGGGCACCGCCGCGCCGCACCTCGGCCCCCTCGAGCTCGATCTGGAGGAACTGGCCGCCGCGACGGGAGCGCTCCGCGCCGGAGACCTGGCGGCTCGCGTGACGGTCGGGGGCGAGGACGAAGTCGGCCGGCTCCAGGCCGACTTCAACGCGATGGCCGCCGACCTTGAGCAGACGCTGCGCGACCTGCACGCCGAGCGGGACCGTGTCGCCGGGCTGTTGGAGGCCCGGCGACAGCTCATCGCCGGCGTCTCGCACGAGCTGCGCACGCCGGTCGCCACGGTCCGCGGCTACCTCGAGTCCGCGCTCCGGCTCCTCGATCCCCACCACCCCACCACCGACCCTCGATCATCGGCGGGCCCGTCGATGGGCTCAGGGCAGGCGCTACGGGCCGACCTGGAGACGATGGAGCGGGAGGTCGCGCGCCTGTCGCGGCTGATCGAGGACCTCTTCACCCTCTCGCGGGCCGAGGTCGGGCGGCTGGAGCTTCGCCTGGGGCCGACGGACGTGGGAGCGGTCGTCTGTCGTCTGGTGGGCACGCTGGCGCCGCTCGCCTGGCAGCAGCGGTGGGTCCAGGTGCTCGCCGAGGTTGCGCCCGACTTGTCGCTGGCGCGGGCGGATGGGGAACGGCTGGAGCAGGTCGTGAGCAACCTGCTCGGCAATGCCGTTCGCCATACTTCGCCCGGCGGCCTGGTCGCCACGACGGTCTCCGCCGAGCCGGACGCGGTGCGGGTCGAGGTCCGGGATACGGGCGAGGGCATTGCCCCCGAGGACCTGCCGCACATCTTCGAGCGCTTCTACCGCGGACCGCGCATCAGCGGCGAGCGCCACGACGGGGCAGGCCTGGGACTGGCCCTGGTGAAGGAACTGGCCGAGGCGATGGGCGGCTCGGTCGAGGTGGTGAGCACGCCCGGCGAGGGAAGCTGCTTCACGGTCCGCCTCCCGCACGCCTGAGCTGTCCCACGGCACGACGATCCCGCGCCGATTCTGCGACGAAGAGAGGAACAGATCGACCGGGTCGCTGGAAAAGGAGACGCCTGGTGAACACCGGATCCGCGGTTCCCAACGCCATGCCCCGAGCATGCTGACGCCTAAAGGCTTGCCCGGTTCACCGGAGCTGGGTCATGCGGATGCCCCGCAGTCGGTTGAGGGCCGCCACGAGCTCGTGCAGGCGCGGCCGGGCGTAGTCCCCGCTGTGCCGGCCGGGCGGGGTGATTGCGTCGAAGCCGTCGCGGTCGAGGTCACCCAGCGCGCGGGACATCGCGTCCACGAGCGGGATGTGCGGGCGGAAGTACCCTTTCCGCAGCGCGTGGAGGATCAGGTCGCCGATCGCCCGGGTCTGGCTCGGGTCGACGAGCTGTTCGAGGGCATCGAGCTCGATCGTCGCTTCTCCGAACTCCAGCGAGCGGACGCCGCGCGCCACGATGCGGGCCCGGCCCCGCCGCTGCGGGTCCAGGCTCTCCGGGAGCACCGCCCGGGCGACCACCGGTCCGAAGCGCGGCGGACTCTCGCGGACCCGCTGACCTGGTAGCTCACGCGCGATCTGGTGGGCTCGGCCGGTCACCACTTCGGGCCGATACTCGTGCATCGCGATGACGTGGTCCGCGACGTCGAAGTAGTCGCCGGACCCCCCGACGACGACGATCGTCGACACCCCCCGGGTCACCAGGTTGCGCACCTGGTCGATGAACGGCGTAATCGGCTCGAGTTCTTTCGGCACCAGCCGCTGCATCCGGGCATCGCGGATCATGAAGTTTGTCGCGGTCGTGTCCTCGTCGAGGAGCATCAAACTGGTCCCCGCTTCCAGCGCCTCGATGATCGACGCGGCCTGCGAGGTAGAGCCGCTCGCGTTCGTCGTGCTGAAGGCGCGGGTGCCGTGCTTCTGCGGCAGCTCCCCGATAAACGGCGTCAGGTCGACCTCTTCGACGCTGCGGCCGTCCTCGGCGCGCACCTTCACCGCGTCGGCTCGCGTGACGACGCGCTCTCGCCCGTCGCCGGGAATGTGTGGATAGACGCCCCGCGCCAGCGCCGCGAGGACCGTCGACTTGCCGTGGAAGCCACCGCCCACGATCAGCGTCACCCCCATCGGGATACCCAGGCCGGTGATCGGTCCGCTGTGCGGCGTGGACAGGGTGACGCGCAGCTCCGGCGGCGACTGAAACGGGACGACGTTCGGACCGCGTAGCGGCAGATCGCTCACACCGCTCTCGCGGGGGAGGCTGGCCCCGTCGGTGATGAAGGCGATCAGCCCCCGCGCCGTCAGTTGGTCGCGCAGCGCCTGGTAGTCCTCCACCGTGGCGACGTGATGGCGCAGGGCGTCGAGGTGTGGGTCGACCGGCAACACGCTGGCGGCCAGGATTCGCGGGAGATCGTCGACGAGCAGGCGCGCCGCCTCTCGGCCGCGGATCGTCCGCCCCTCGGCCGGCAGCCCGACGACGAACCGGATCTCGACCGCGGCGGCAGTCACCAGACAGGCCGAGCGCTCGATCACCTCCTGTCGACCGGCGTCGATGGCCACGTATCCCGATGGGCCAATCTCGTGCCGGGCGCGCCCGGCCGACCGGATTGCGCTGGCAAACCGCCGGGCCAGGAAGTCCTCGGTGGCGAACCGCCGAAGGCTCGCCACCACTCCCACGCCGGCCGCCGTTCCTGAGCTGGCCCCATCAAGAGGCAGCCTGGTGGCCGCGCGGTCGACCACGAGCCGGAGCCGGGCGGGGCCGGCGAACGGGTCCGGTGGCACGGCGTCGACCACCAGGCGGAACGAGGGGAAGGTGTATTCGCCGAGGATGTCCTGGTAGGCGCCGTACGGTTTCCCGTCGATGGCGAAGAGACGGCGGCGCAGGTCGTCGGCGGTTCCTCCGCCCGGAAGCACCGGCCGAGGCGGCCGGCGCTGGCCGCGCAGCTCGGGGCCAGCGGGAAAGCGGGGACGCGGCGGCCGCTCTCGGTCGCGGTCATCCGGGTCGGTGTCTGGCATATCGTCCGGGTCCCTTTCGGGGGTTGACCTCACCCCCTGGCCCGCCGTTCCTGAGTGGGTCCGACGCGG
>JACPQP010000227.1 GCA_016190465.1 Chloroflexota bacterium | reverse complement strand
TTCCTGAGCCGAACCCGACGCGGGGAGGGGGATGGCGGCTCCCCCTCTCCGCGTCGGATCCACTCAGGAACGGCGGGCAGGGGGTAAGGTCGGCCCCCGGTGCCGCCGTGCGAGGCCCCAAGTGAGCGCACATGCCCTTGATGGGAGAGGGGTGGGGGTGTGACGTCTTTGAAAGGGGAGACCGAGGTGACGGTGGCTGCACGACCGTCGGCTACGCTGGACGCCGATCGCCAGGAGCAGGCGCGGTCGTACGCTGCTCTGAGGCGCGGCCTGGCCTTAATCGAGGTGGTGCTGAGCACCGGCTACCTGGTGGGACTCCTGGCGACCGGTTGGTCGAGTGACCTGGCCCGCTCTGCGCAGCGTCTGCCGGGGGGACCGGTCGTCACGGTGGCAGTCTACCTGGTCGTCGTCGGCGCCGCCTATCAGTTGCTGCTGCTCCCACTTGGCTTCTACGCCGGGTACAAGCTCCCGCATCGCTACCGGCTGTCGGTGCAGACGCCCTGGGCCTGGCTCACCGACTGGGCCAAGGGTCAGGTGGTCAGCGGCATACTGCTGCTGCTGGTCGTCGAGGTCGTCTACGGGCTCCTCCGGGAGCTGCCCAACTGGTGGTGGCTCGCGGCGGCCGGCTTTCTGCTGGTGTTCGGGGTCGTGCTGGCGAACCTCGCGCCGGTGCTGTTCCTCCCGCTCTTCTACCGGCTATCCCCACTCGAGGACTCGCCCCTGACGCGTCGGCTGTCGACCATGGCCGCCGAGGCCGGGTTCCCGACCCGGGGAGTGTATCGGATCCACCTGGGCGCCAAGACCACGGAGGGGAATGCCGCGCTCATGGGTCTGGGCGGCACCCGGCGCATCGTGCTCGGGGATACGCTCCTGGAGCACTACGACGACGACGAGATCGCGGTGATCTTCGCCCACGAGGTCGGCCACCACATCCACCGGGACCTGCCCAAGCTGCTCGCGGTCCAGGGCGCGCTTACCCTGGCCAGCCTGTACGCGGCTCACCTGGCACTCCGCGCGGGCGTCGCCGGGCTCGGCCTCGGATCGATCGGGGACATCGCGGCGTTTCCGGTCCTGGCCCTCACCGTGGGTCTGGCGGGCCTGGTCGCGCTGCCCCTCGCCAATGGTTTCTCCCGCCATCTCGAGTGGGCGGCCGACCGCTTCGCCCTGGAGACGACCCGACTGGCGGACGCTTTCATCCGCGCGATGACCCGACTGGCCAACCAGAACCTCCTGGAGTATCAGCCGGCCGGCTGGGTGGAGTTCCTCCTCTACGACCACCCGCCGATTGGCAAGCGCATCGCCGCCGCCCGGTTGTTTGCCGCGAGCCGGCGGGCGGGCACGCCCCGGGGGATGAGGTGAAGCTCCTGCCGGTCTCCTTCTCCTTGTTCTTTCGCCGAGCCGCCCGCCGAGGCAATCTCGAAGTCCGGCCGAACCCACCGCCGGCTCGCCTCACCCCGCCGCGCTCGCCGGTCTCCAGGCGCCAGTTTGTCGCCATCATCGCGCTGGCGGTGATCGGGTTGCTCCTGTTCTCCTTCGCCCGTGTTGCGCTCACCGGGTACCAGTTCTATCAGCAGGCCGAGCGGCTGCGACTGGAGATCGCCAGTCTTCAGGCCGAGAACCGGCGCCTTCAGGAACGGTTGCGGGCGGTGCAGACGGACGAGGGCGCGGAGCGGGCAGCCCGCGAAGAGCTGGGGTGGGTTCGCCCGGGGGAGATCGCGGTGGTCGTCGTCGCCGCCGACACCGCCGCGCGTCCGGGCACGCTCCCCCGAGCGGAGCGGCCGCAGCCGCCGCTCATGTGGCAGCGCTGGCGCCAGCTCTTCTTTGGTCTCTGAGCTTGACAATCGCGCTTCGGGTGCGTATAATACGGGCAGTGTCGCGGGGTGGAGCAGTGGCAGCTCGTCGGGCTCATAACCCGAAGGTCGTTGGTTCGAATCCAACCCCCGCTACTTTCATTCTGGCCTCCCCCGAAGCTGTCCCTCCCCCTCTCCCCGCGGGACCAACCCAGGAACGGCAGCGAGGGGTGGGGGCTGTCTCCGTCCTCACGTTGCGCCTCCGCACCGTCGCCGCGTCGGCTTCGCTATTTGCGCCTGGCGAGGAATGGGTCGTCGGCGTCTCCGGAGGGGCAGACTCGGTCGCGCTCTTGCACGGGCTGTCGTCGCTCCGTGCGGAATGGGGCATCTCCCTGCACGTCGCTCACCTGAACCACCGTCTGCGCGGCGCCGAGAGCGATGCCGACGAGGCCTTCGTCGCCGACATCGCCCGCTCGCTGGGACTCGCGGCTACGGTCGACCGGGCGGACGTCGCCGCGCTCGGCCTGGTCTGCCGAGTCGGTCTCGAGGAGGCCGGGCGTCTGGCTCGGTACCGCTTCTTCGCCGAGGTAGTGCACCAGCGTGGCGCAGCCGGCGTGGCGGTCGGACACACTGCCGATGACCAGGTCGAGACGCTCGTCCTCCACTGGGCGCGGGGCACCGGTCTCACGGGGCTTCGCGGGATGCGCCCGCGCACGTCGATGCGGGTCAGCATGGTCGGCGGGAGCGTGCAGACGCTGACCGTGGTCCGTCCGCTCATCGAGACGGCCCGCGCTGAGACGCAAGCCTATTGCGCAGCCGTCGGGCTCGTCCCGCGCGTCGATCGGACGAACGCTGACCTGACCTATCGACGGAATCGCATCCGTCTCGAGGTCATCCCCCGGCTGGAGGAGGTCAACCCGCGCTTCCGGGAGGTGGTCCGGCGCAACGCTCAGTTGCTGGCGCTCGACGCCGATTTCATCCGCGATGAGCTGGCCCGCCGCTGGCCGTCGCTGGCACGGGTGGGTGACGAGGGCATCGTATTCGACCTGGCCGCCTGGCGCGCACTTCCGCCAGCCTTGCAGCGGCACGCGCTCCGCGAGGGGGTGGCCCGGGTCCGCGGCGACCTGGCTGGGTTGGGTGCGGCTCACGTCGAGGAGGTGGTCGCGCTCCTGCACCGGCCCGCCACCGGCAAGGCGCTGGCCTGGCCGGGGGGCCTCCAGGTCTCGGTCGCACACGATCGATTCGCGATCGGACCGGCCGCGTGCGTGCCGCCGCGATTGCCTGTCGAGCCACAGACGCTCAGCGTCCCCGGGGCGACGCCGATCTCGGGGACGGATTGGCAGATCTCGACCCGTCTGGTCGATCGCCCGTGCGCTGGGCCGGCCGGAGACCGATACCACGCCGACCTCGACCGTGGCGCGGCCGGGCTCGATCTGGCCGTGCGCCGTCGGCGGCCGGGTGACCGGCTGGTGCCGCTGGGCATGGATCGTGAGAAGAAGGTGCAGGACTTGCTCGTCGACGCGCACGTGCCGCGCGCCGCGCGCGACGCGGTGCCGATCGTGGTGAACGCGCGCGGTATCGTGTGGGTCGCGGGCGTCCGAATGGACGACCGCTGCCGCGTCCGGCCGGAGACTGATGCCATCTTGTGTCTCCAGGCGCTGACGGGGCACGAGCTCCAGGGCTCTTGATCACAGTTGGATTCCCCCTCCCACCAGGGGAGACGGGGGACGCGGGGGCCGGACCTCTCCCCCTGCCCGACACGGGGAGGGGGGTGGCCGCTCCCCCTCTCCGACGCGGAGAGGGGGGACGCGGGGGCACGTGCGCTAACTTAGGGCGGTGTGCAGTGGCGTTGAGCCAGCGGGTGACCTAACCCCCCAGCCCCCTTCCCGCGTCGGGAAGGGGGCGCCGCCATCCCCCTCTCCGACGCGGAGAGGGGGTCAGGGGGGTGAGGTCCGGCCCCGCGTCCCCTCTCTCCGCGTCGGAGAGGGGGCCAGGGGGTGAGGTCCGGCTCCATCCGGTGGGGTTCGAGGTAACGAGGGGGAGAGGGGGTTGCCGTGTCCCTGCGGGAGGACATTGCCAGGGTCGTCATCGGCGAGCGCGACCTGGGTCAACGCATCCGGGAGCTCGGCCAGCAGATCGCTGCCGACTATGCGGGCGAGTCGCCCGTCCTGATCGGTGTGCTCAAGGGAGCGGTCCTGTTTCTCGTCGACCTGATGCGCGAGATCGACCTTCCGGTGGAGTTGGATTTCATCGCGATCAGCAGCTACGGGGGGGCAACCCAATCGAGTGGGGTAGTCCGCATCACCAAAGACCTTGACAGCAGCGTCGAGGGCCGGCACCTGATCGTCGTCGAAGACATCGTCGACACCGGGCTCACGTTGCGGTACCTGGTGGAGAACCTGGCCAGCCGGCATCCGGCGAGCCTTCGGGTATGCGCGCTGCTCAACAAGCGCAAGGTGCGCAAGGCCGATCTGCGGCTCGACTACGTCGGGTTTGAGATACCCGACGAGTTCGTCGTCGGCTACGGGCTCGACTACGCGGAGCAGTACCGCAACCTGCCGTTCATCGGGGTGCTTCGGCGGGAGACGGATTCCTGAATTGGAAAAAGTGGGCATATCTGTTATAATGCCTGCTAGGGGCAGATTCGCGGGGGGCGCACGCGTCGTATGGACACCAAGTGGCTTCGGAATAGCTTCATTTATCTGCTGATCCTCGTCGCGGCAATCGCCCTTTTCCTCTCGGTCTTTCAGACCGGTGGGGGGCGGGAGCCCAGCGACTTACCCATCAGCGAGGTGGTGCAGCTCGCGAAGCAGGGCAGCATCAAGCGGATCTCGGTCGAGGGAGACGTGCTCATCGTCGAGCGCAACGACGGCGGGATGAAGGTGCGCTCTCGCATGAAGCCCGATTCCGACCTCTATCAGATCTTTCAGACCACCGGGGTGCCGGCGGAGCGGGTCGACCGGATCGACGTGGAGTACCGAAAGCCGGCAGAGTTCGGTAGCTGGATCGGGCTGATGTTCCAGTTCCTGCCATTCATCTTGCTGGCCGGTTTCCTCCTGTTCATGATGCGCCAGGCCCAGGGCTCGAACAACCAGGCATTGTCGTTTGGGAAGAGTCGGGCGCGCATGTTCCTGGGCAACAAGCCGACCGTGACGTTTGCCGACGTGGCGGGCGTGGAGGAGGCCAAGCAGGAGCTCCAGGAGATCGTCGAGTTCCTCAAGTATCCCGAGAAGTTCTCCGCGCTGGGCGCCCGGATCCCGCACGGGGTGTTGCTGGTCGGCCCGCCGGGCACGGGCAAGACCCTCCTCGCGCGCGCCGTCGCCGGCGAGGCGGGGGTCCCGTTCTTCAGCATCTGCGGCTCCGAGTTCGACGAGATGTTCGTCGGCGTGGGCGCCTCGCGCGTCCGTGACCTCTTCGAGCAGGCCAAGCGCAACGCTCCCTGCATCGTGTTCGTCGACGAGATCGACGCCGTCGGCCGCCAGCGCGGCGCCGGCCTGGGTGGCAGCCACGACGAGCGCGAGCAGACGCTGAACCAGATCCTCGTCGAGATGGACGGGTTTGACACCAGCACCAACGTCATCGTCGTAGCCGCGACGAACCGCCCGGACGTGCTCGACCCGGCGCTGCTTCGGCCCGGCCGCTTTGACCGCCAGGTCGTGCTGGACCGCCCCGACATCAACGGGCGCAAGGCCATCCTCGAGGTCCACACGCGGGGTAAGCCGCTCGATACCCGAACGGTGAGCCTGGAGACCCTGGCGAAGCAGACCCCTGGCTTCTCCGGCGCAGACCTCGCCAATCTGGTCAACGAGGCGGCGATCCTGGCGGCGCGTCGCAACAAGAAGACCATCGGCTCCCCCGAGTTCAACGAGGGCATCGACCGGGTCACCATGGGTCCGGAGCGCAAGAGCCGGATCATGAGCGAGAAGGAGAAGCTCGTCACCGCGTACCATGAGGGCGGGCACGCGGTCACTGGCCGCATGGTCGAACACGGCGATCCGGTCCACAAGGTCTCGATCATCGCCCGGGGTATGGCGCTGGGCTATACGCAGTACCTTCCCGCCGAGGATCGCTACAACCACACCCGGTCCGAGCTGGAAGACCGGCTGGTGACGGCGCTGGGTGGGCGAGTCGCCGAGGAGATCGTCTTCGGCGAGATCACGACGGGCGCCCATAACGACATCGAGCGCGTCACTCAACTCGCCCGTCGGATGGTGACCGAGTTTGGGATGAGCTCCCGTATTGGCCCGATGGCGATGGGGCACAAAGAGGAGCTGATCTTCCTGGGCCGCGAGATCGCCGAGCAGAAGAACTACAGCGAGAAGAGCGCCGAGATCATCGACGAGGAGACTCGTGGGTTCATTCAGCACGCCTACGAGCGCGCCCGCGAGATCCTCACCACTCATCGCCCCACCCTCGATCGTCTGGCTCAGCGCCTGATGAAAGATGAGACACTCGAGGGGGAAGAGCTCGCCAAGCTCTTCAACGAGCCCGAGCCCGAGCTAGTTCCGGCGACCTCCTGAGCCGGGCGACCGGGCGACGGGGCTGTCAACGGATTGCTGTCAACGGATTCAGGGAGCGGATTGAACGGATTACCGAGCGGCCAATCCGTTCAATCCGCTCCCCGAATCCGTTGATAGCCCCCGTCACCCCGTCGCCCCGTCGCCGTGGGCGATCGCCGGCAGGCGCTCGAACACGCCAAGGAACGCCTCGACGACGTCGGGATCGAACTGTCGGCCCCGCTGCCGGAGGATCTCCTCCCGAGCCCGCTCGAACGGCGCGGCCTGCCGATACGGTCGATCGGACGTGATCGCGTCGAGCGCATCCGCGACGGCGAAGATACGCGCCCCCAGCGCGATCTCCTTGCCCCCAAGTCCCTGGGGATAGCCCTTCCCGTCGAACCGCTCGTGGTGTTGCCGCACGATGGGCAGTGCGTCTTGCAGGAACTCGATCTCCTGGAGCATGCGGTGACCGATGTCCGGATGGCGACGCATCTGGACCCACTCTTCGTGCGTGAGGCGCCCCGGCTTCCGCAGGATCGCGTCGGGGATGCCGATCTTGCCGACGTCGTGCAGCAGCGCGCCGTATTCGACCTGACGAATCCCCGTCTCCGGTACTCCTAGCGCCCGAGCGAGGGCGAGCGAGTAGCGCGTGACCCGCTGGGAGTGTCCGGCCGTCTCCTCGTCGCGATTCTCGACGGCGTTGGCCAGCGCGTGCAGGGTGGCGAGATAGGTTGCCTGAAGACGGCGGTGGGACGTGGCCAGGTCGTGCGCGTACGCGAGCAGTTGTTGCTGGAGAAGCTCCATCTCCGAGAGCTTCTTCTCCAGCGCGCTCTTGGTCGCCACCTGCTCGTGATAGAGGTTGTGCAGCTCGCTCGCGTACAGCTCGATCTGACGGTACAGCGCCTGTACGTCGGGCTCCACCGACGAGCGACCTGAACCCTCTGGCTCGCTCACTCCGTCCTCCGCATCCCCCGACAGGGCCGCCAGCGACGGGGTGACGGGGCGACCGGGCGACGGGGCGCGAAGTACACCACAAGGACACGAAGATCACAAAGAGGTGTCCCCTCTCGTAACCCTCCTTGTGCCCTTTGTGTCTTTGTGGTGATGCTCGCGTCGCCGCGTCCCCTTTCGCGTCTTTCGCTCGTTTCAGTGCCTTTCGTGGTCCAAACCGCCTCCCTCGCCCCGTTTCACCGGGGTACCTTGGCCGGCCGGAGACGCGGCTCGGCGCGTGAGGCCGGTCGGAGCCAGGCCGTGACCAGATTCGGCAGCTCCCGCAGCGGCCCAATGCGCACGGTGCATTTTGGAAGCGAGCTCAAGAACAGATTGCCGTACGACTTCGTCTGGAGACGCCGGTCCAGCACAACCACGGCCCCGCGGTCCGTGCTGCTCCGAATCAGTCGACCAAAGCCCTGCTTGAACCGAAGGATCGTCTGGGGCAGACTGTACTGCTGGAAGGGGTCGTCGAAGAGCTCGCTCCGGGCGGCGAAGATCGGGTCGCTCGGCACGTTGAACGGGAGCCGGGCAATGACCAGGACGCTCAGGGCATCGCCGACGACGTCGACGCCCTCCCAGAAGCTCGCGGCCCCCAGCAGCACCGTCCGGGGGTTCGTCTTGAACCGCTCGAGGAGGTGGCGCCGGGCCGTCCCCTCGATACCGTGGCCCAGCACGAGGATGCCCTTGTCCGCCAGCGGGCGGTGGATGGCCTGCCAGGTCTGCCGGAGCTGACTGTGCGACGTGAACAGCACCAGCGCTCGCCCCTCGGTCGCGGTGCAGAGGTTGATCAACGCCTCGGGGAGCTGCTTGCCGTAGTTCGGCGTCTCCGGCTCGGGCATGTCGATCGGGATGCAGAACAGTGTCGACCGTTCGTAGTCAAACGGCGAGCCGACCGCGAGCGTGCGGGCCTCCTGGAGACCCAGCCGTCCCTGGATGAAATCGAACCGACCCGCGGTGGAAAGTGTCGCCGAGGTGGTGATGACGGTTCGCTTCAGACCGAAAAGCGTCTCTTTCAACACCTGATCGACGTGCAGGGGCGCCGAGTGGAACCCGACATCGCCGGCCTGGCCGCCAGAGACCCAGTAGATGCGACCGGGATCCGGTTGGCCGACCAGCGCGCTGCCCTGGACCCGGAGCGCTTCGTTGAACGCAAGCATCCCCTGCACCCGGGCCTGGAGCACCTCGTAGTCGGGGACGTCCGGGCATTCGATCTCGCCCAGCACGGCCCCCAGCTTGCTCAAGTGCTCCTGGAGGTCGATGAGACACAGGGCCAGCCGTTCCCACGCCGGCGGGACGGGCTGCCACACCGACTCCTTTCGGAGGGCCGGCACGATCCGCAGCCGCGGGTCATAGCCACGATTGTCCTTCGACGCCTGGCGGAGAAACTGACCCAGCGCCCCGAAGAACAGCGTCGTCGCCTCGCGCGCCGCCTGGATCTTCGCTGGCAGCCCCTCGCCGGCCGCCTGCACTCGCGAAACGAGATTCCCCGGAACCCGGGACTGACGAAGCAGCGTGAGCGCGTCACTCATCAGGCCCGCTGCCCGCTCCCCGCTCGAGGTGGGCGCGATCTCGTCCAGGTGGGTCAGCACCTGGCGCTGACGGATCTCGTAGGCGAGCTGTTCGGTCGCCTCGCTCTCGAGGTGATGCGCCTCGTCCACGATGAGGTGCTGGTACTCCGGGAGCACCTTGTTGTTCGTCGCGATGTCGGAAAACAGGAGAGCGTGGTTGACGACGACGATGTGGGCGCACTCGGCCAGGCGCCGCGCTCGGGCCAGGAAGCAGACCCCGCGGCGATGGGAGGCGCAGCCCCGCGGCGTGCAGACCTCGTGCGTGGCGTTCAGCTTCGACCAGACCGCCCGCTCGACCTCGGTCAGGTTCAGCTCGTTGACGTCGCCCGTCTGGGTGTTGGGCAGCCAGACGAGGATCTTGACGAGGGTGATCAGCTCGGCCAGGCTCAGGTCGGCGCGCCGTCGCATCGCCGCGAGCCGGGTCAGACAAAGATAGTTCGCCCGTCCCTTCACCAGGGTCCAGCGGAACGGGTAGGGGAGCACGCGGCGAAGGTCCGGCAGGTCCTTCTGGTGGAGCTGGTCCTGGAGGTTGATCGTGTTCGTCGACACGACGACTCGGGCGTTGTTCTTCGTCCCGAAGGTGATGGCCGGGACTAAGTAGGCAAGGCTTTTCCCAGTACCGGTTCCTGCCTCCACGACCAGGTGCCGCCCCTCGTTTAGCGCCTCGGCGACGGCCCGCAGCATCTGCGCCTGCTGTGGGCGGTGCTCGAACCCCGAAAGCTGGTGGGCCAGCGCCCCTCCGGGCTCGACCAGTCGGGCCGTCTCGTCGACGTCGACCGGCTTCGGCGGCGACACCGGCTCCAGCGGTGGGTCTGGCTCCCGCCCGTACAGGAGGAACTCGACCGGCAGCGACTCCCCGGCCACCCGGGCGGCAAGGCGCTGGCGGATCGAGGTCGTGCCTTCGACGGCGCGCGTCTTCTCCTGCTCGACCTGCCGAAAGAAGCCGGCCAGGGGCCAGAAGGTGGCGCCGACCAGACGGTTGATCTCCTGGAGGATCGCCGGGTCCAGCTCCACCGCGGTCTCCCACAGCTTGACGAAGAGCTGCTTGGTGGCGAGCGCATCGGCGACGGCCCGGTGCTTGTGGGCGAAGGGGATCTTGAAGTGCTCGGCGAGCGCCGCCAGGCTGTAGCTGGGCAGCATCGGCAACAGCACGCTCGCCAGCTCGAAGGTATCGATCTGCGGATTGGTCAGCTTCACCCCGCTGCGCTCGAGGCAGCCAACGTCTGCCGAGATGGTGTGCGCGACGAGGGGGTAGTCCTGCACGAAGGCGCGAAGCTGCTCGACGACGTCGGCCAGGAGCGGGGCGCGGGTCAGATCGTCCGGCTGGATGCCGGTCAGCATCTGCACGCTGTACGGCAAGGGCACCTGGGGGTTGACGAGCGTGGACCAGGTGTCGATGACCCGCGAGCCGCGGAACTTGACCACGCCGATCTCGATCACTTCCTGGTCTTCTGGCCGCGGGCCCGTCATTTCGAGGTCCAGCGACACGTAGATCTGGTTCATTTCGGACGTCGGGGCGGCCCCCGGTGGCCGCCCTCCTCGCACCTGATTCATTCGTTACCGTTCTATCGATGACCGGGGCGGGGCACCCACAGAGGGGTGCGCCTGCGCGCCTTCCCCTTCGACGGAGGAGGGAGCACGAGGTTCACCACAAAGACACGAAGGCCACAAAGAGATGACCCTGTCGTCAACCCCTCGGTGCTCTTTGTGTCTTTGTGGTGAACATTGGCCCCCTCGCCCCCTGGTTCAGGGACGGACACCTCGGCCGGTGCAGGCCCTTATCCCCCAACCGCCGTTCCTGAGCTCGAGCCCCCAATACCGGGGGAAGGGGAGCCATCCCCTCTCCCAGTATTGGGACCGGCTCAAGAACGACAGGCAGGGGGTGAGGGCCGCCACCCCAGAAACTGTCCGCCCCTAAACGCCCCCTGGTGGGGGCCGAGGATTCCACGGACATCACTCGAGTTTGACGCTATTGTACCATGCTTCTGGGCCTCACCCGATTCGAGGGCTCAGCCCGTACTCCCGGAGAATCGCCCCGGCCTCCCGCAACTGTGCGGGCTGAGGTGGCCGGGTGCCGTCCAGCGGGTACGGGCGGTCCAGCTTCCGGTACTTGGAGAGGCCGAGCTCGTGGTACGGCAACAGGTCCACCGGGAAAACCTCACCGCCGGCCGATCGCTGGAGCGATTCGACCAACTGACCCAGCGCATGGACGTTCGCTAGTTGGTCGTTGCAGCCCGGGATGAAGGGTACCCGGACGGTGATCCGTCCCCGGCCCTCCAGCGTGGCCAGTCGTCTCAGGTTCTCCAGGATCAGCTCGTTGGGGACGCCGGTGAGCGCGCGGTGGGTGGCTGAATCGAGGTGCTTGACGTCGAACAGGATCAGGTCGGCCCGGGTGGCCACGGCCTCCAGGGCCGACCAGGACGCATAGCCGCACGTGTCGAGCGTGGTGTGCAGCCCGCGCTCCCGGCAGAGGCCGAGGAACGCGAGGGTGAACTCGGCCTGGCGCAACGGCTCTCCTCCGGAGATCGTCACCCCACCGCCGGAGGCCTCGTAGAAAGGCCGGTCGCGCTCCGCCTGGGCCACGGCCTCCTCGACTGTCATCCAGCGGCCGAGGCGCTCCAGCGCCTCGGCGTAGCAGACGTCGGTGCAGTGGCCATCCCCCTGGCACCGATCTCGTCGGACAACCCGTCGCCCATCCTCGACGGCATGCACGCCATTCGGGCAGGCGCGGGTGCAGTCATAGCAGGCGATGCAGCGCTCGGGGAAGTAGCCGAACTCGATCCGCCCGCTCATCGCCTCGGGGTTGTGGCACCACAGGCAGCGCAGCGGACAGCCCTTCACGAAGACCGTGGTCCGGATACCCGGCCCATCGTGGATGGAGTAGCGCTGCACGTTGAAGACGAGACCCTGAACCATCGTTTCCCCGCGGCACTGCTGCTTGTAACGAGTACTGAATACTGAGTTCTCAGCACTCGGTACTCGGTACCCGGCACTCAGCACTCGGTACTCCGTTGACAGGGTGATGATACCCGATACGCTACCCAATCGACAAACTGGTAGCTGGCGACAAGGAAGGCAAGGGAAGGCAAGGGGCGATTTGCGTATCTTCTGACCTGTGTGGTATACTCCCCCGGTGTGCTGGCGGGCAGGACATGAATCGTGACTTGCGTCCCCTCGCGTTGATCTGGCAGGTCGGCCTGACGATGGTCGTTTCCATTTTGCTCAGTCTGGCGATCGGCATCTGGCTGGATGGCGTGCTCGGAACTCGCCCGCTCGCCACGCTCATCTTCTCGGTGATCGGGGTCTCGGTGGGTGCGATTGGGGTCTACCGGCTGATCGCCTCGCTGATCGAAGAGGCCGCCGAGCGCCCGGCACCGCCGATGGGCCGTCGCGAGGAACACGAGAGGCAGAGCCGCGAAGGGGACGAAGAGAGCGAGGAGCAGCAGGAGGACAGTTAGTGCCGCAAGAGCGTTCCCGGCTTCCGGTGCCGGTTGTCGTCGTCGTCGTGCTCGGCCTTCTGGTGAGTGGTTTCCTCTTTGTGCGATCCCCGCAACCGCCTCACGTCGAGGTGGCGGCAGAGCGGCTCTTCACCATCGGCAGCTTCCCAATCACCAACACGATCCTCACCGCCTGGATCGTCGTCCTGTTTCTGGTGGTCCTCTTCCGGCTCGCCACGCGCACCATGCGCCTGGTTCCCACCGGCCTCCAGAACCTGGCCGAAGCGCTCGTCGAGGCGCTGCTCAACTTCTGCGTCGGGGTCGCCGGCGACAAGAACGGGCGTCGCTTCTTCGCGCTCGTCGGCACAATCTTCCTGTTTGTGCTGACGTCGAACTGGATGGGGCTGTTGCCCGGCGTGGGGACCATTGGCCTGTGGATGGAGAAGGACCACCACGAGGTGCTGGCGCCGCTCTTCCGCTCCGCCAGCACGGATCTGAATATGACGTTGACACTGGCCCTGTACTCGGTGATCGCCACGCAGATCTTCGGGGCTCGGACCCTCGGCATCAGGCAGTACGCCTCCAAGTACATCAACCTGAAGGGTGGGTTCATCGGCTTCTACGTGGGTCTGCTGGAGTTCCTCGCCGAGGTGGCCAAGCTCATCTCGTTTAGCTTCCGTCTCTTTGGCAACATCTTCGCGGGCGAGATCCTGCTCGGCGTGGTGTCATTCCTGGTGCCATTCGTCGCGGCGATCCCGTTCTACGGCCTCGAGGTGTTTGTCGGGTTTGTTCAGGCGCTGGTGTTCGCCGCCCTCACGCTGATATTCATGACCATCGCCGTTTCGGGGCACGGGGAAGAGCACCACGCCGGCGAACACGAGTCGGCGCCGCACGCGGCCCAGGTGGAGGCAGCGGCCAGTCACTGAGAGGACACCCGTGAGGGCGGGGGCTTGGGGGTGTCCCCCAACCTCTCATTCAAGCAACACCAGAAGCTGCCGAGGACGGCGGAAGGAGGGATGAGGTAAATGCCAGCAGAGGGACTGCGGGAGCTCGCGGTCGCCATCGCGATTGCCGTTGGCGCCATTGGGCCGGCGCTGGGTATCGGTAATCTGGCCGGCCGGGCCATGGAAGCTCTGGGGCGCAACCCAGAGGCGGAGCCGGCGATTCGGCTGAACATGATCCTCGGGCTTGCGTTCGCAGAAGCTATTGCCATCTATGCCCTGGTCGTTGCCCTGATTATCAAGTTCGTGTAGCGGAGGGGGGCGCCCTCACCCCACGAACAGTCCTGATGGACCGTTCGTGGGGTGAGGGAACCAGGTCCCCCTCTCCCCGAAGTGGAAGAGGGGAACAAGTCCTCTTCCTCCCTGGTGGGAGGAAGGGGCCGGCCCAGGGGGAGCGGGGCCGGAAGTCCACGACGGAGAGGTGAATCATTGGAACAGCTTGGCATCAACCTGCCGGGGCTGGTGGCACAGATCGTCAACTTCGGTCTGCTGCTGCTCTTGCTGCGGCTGGTCGCCTACAAGCCGATTCTGGGGATGCTGGACCAGCGGGCCGCCCGGATCCGTGAGTCGATGGAGCGCGCGGAGGAGATCCGGCGTCAGGCGCAGCGCGCTGAAGCCGAGTTCGCGGAGCGGCTGAACGAGGCGCGCCGGGAGGGCCAGGCAATCGTCACCCGGGCGAATGAGGCGGCGGTGCGGATCCAACGTGAGGCCGAGGAGCGCGCGCGTGCCGAGGCCGAAGAGTTCCTCCGGAAGGCGCGGACGGAGATCGATCGCGATCGTCAGCGTGCCATTGCCGAGCTCCGAGCCCAGGTCGCCGACCTGACGGTGCTGGCGGCCAGCCGTGTCATCGGCCGAGCGCTCGATAAGCCGGCGCATCTGGCGATCATCGAAGAGACGATACAGCAGGCGGAGAAGGCGAAACTCAGCTAGAGGAGGGATAGTGTCTTGGGGGACACCCCCAAACCCCCGCCCTGGCGGGTGAGGCGGAGAAGGCGAAACTCAGCTAGAGGAAGGAATAGGCACGACGATGGCGATCTCCCGGGTGGCCCGTCGATATGCGCGGGCCGCTTTCGACATTGCGGTCGAGCACGACGACCTGGATGGCTGGCTTCGGGACCTGCGGGTGGTCCGCGACGGAATCGGCACACCCAACGTGCTGCAATTGCTCGGTAGCCCAAATCTCCCCCGGGCCGAGAAGCTGCGGATCGTCGAGGATCAGCTGTCGTCGCTGGATCCGCTCCGCGTCAACCTGGTCAAAGTCCTGATCGCGAATGGTCGGATCGAGGCGCTGCCCCAGGTCGTCGCCGAGTTCGAGCGCTTCGCCAACGACTACCGCGGCATCGCCATCGCCCGCGCGACGACCGCACTGCCGCTCGACGAGTCCGAGGCGAAGCGGGTTGAGGGGCAGCTTTCGCGACTCACCGGGCGACGAATCGTGCTCCAGTTGGGTGTGGACCCGACCATCCTGGGGGGGCTGGTCGTCCAGATCGACGACCGTCTGATCAACGGCAGCGTGGCCGGCCGACTCGCCGCGCTACGCGCCGACCTGGCGCGCTAGTGCCCGTCAGGGCGGGGGTTTGGGGGTGTCCCTCAGGTACCCCTCGTATGCCGAGGGGCGGGGCGGCACCGATGCCCAATAGGTGCCTGGACTCTGCCCTAGTCTTGCTAGGAAGTGAGGATTGAGAAGTGGTAGTTCGTGCAGAGGAGATTAGCTCGATCATCCGCCAGCAGATCGAGCAGTTTGGCCAGCCTGTTACGATGGTCGACGTGGGCACGGTCATCGAAGTCCACGACGGCATCGCCCGCGCGCATGGGCTCTCGGGCCTCATGGCCAGCGAGCTGGTCGAGTTCGAGAACGGCGTCCGCGGCCTGGCCCTCAACCTCGAGGAGGAGACTGTCGGCATCATCGTCCTCGCGGACGAAACCGGCATCAAGGAAGGCCATCAGGTGCGGTCGACCGGCCAGATTGCCTCGGTTGGCGTCGGCGAGGATCTCATCGGCCGGGTCGTCGACGGGCTGGGCAACCCGATCGACGGCAAGGGTCCGATCACTATCGTCAAGCGAATGGCGGTGGAGCGCATCGCGCCGAACGTGGTGACGCGCGAGGCCGTGTCGGTGCCGCTTCAGACGGGCATCCGGGCGATCGACTCGATGATCCCGATTGGGCGCGGCCAGCGCGAGCTGATCATCGGCGACCGGCAGACCGGGAAGAGCACCATCGCAGTTGACACGATCATCAATCAGCGGGCGGGAGACGTCATCTGCGTCTACGTGGCGATCGGGCAGAAAGCGTCGAAGGTCGCGCAGGTCGTCGCGACCCTCGAGGAGCACAAGGCGCTCGACCACACGATCGTCGTCGCGGCCAACGCGACCGATCCGGCGGCGATGCAGTACCTGGCTCCGTACACTGGCGCTGCCATCGCCGAGTACTTTATGGAGCAGGGGAAGGACACACTCGTCGTCTACGACGATCTGTCCAAGCACGCCTGGGCGTACCGGCAGGTGTCGCTGTTGCTGCGCCGGCCACCGGGGCGCGAGGCGTACCCCGGCGACGTGTTCTACCTCCACTCCCGGTTGCTCGAGCGTGCCGCGAAGCTCAACCGGGAGTATGGCGGCGGCTCGATGACCGCGCTGCCGATCATCGAGACCCAGGCTGGCGACGTCTCGGCCTACATCCCGACGAACGTGATCTCGATCACCGACGGTCAGATCTTCCTCGAGACCGATCTCTTCTTCGCCGGCATTCGCCCGGCGATCAACGTGGGCATCTCGGTCTCGCGCGTCGGCGGCGCGGCCCAGACCCGGGCGATGCGTCAGGTCGCGGGACGTCTGAAGCTGGACTATGCGCAGTACCGCGAGCTCGCCGCCTTCGCGCAGTTCGGCACCGAGCTCGACCGCGCCACCCGCGCGCAGCTCGACCGCGGCGCGCGCATCACCGAGGTGTTCAAGCAGCCCCAGTTCTCGCCGATGCCGTTCGAGGAGCAGGTGATCGCGATCTTCGCCGTCACCAACGGGTTCACCGACGACATCCCGGTCGCGAAGGTGCAGGCGTTCCTGAGCGACCTTGTCCGGTATCTGGGATCGAACAATCCGGAGGTCGGTCGAGCCATTGCGGCGGAAAAGCGTCTCAGCGATGAGACGACCGAGAAGCTGCGCCGAGCGATCGCCGAGTTCAAGCAGACGTTCGCCGTCTGAACGGGCCCTCACCCCCTCTGGCCCCTCTCCCGCGCTGCGGGAGAGGGGCCAGAGGGCATGTGTGCTAACTTAGGGCCTCGTACGGCGGCACCGGGGGCCGACCTCACCTCCTGCTCCCCCCTCTCGTTCGTGATGGGGGCGGGCGCGGGGAGGGGGAGCCGCCATCCCCCTCCCCGGGGTGACCTAACCCCCCAGCCCCCTTCCCGACGCGGGAAGGGGGGGCCGCCATCCCCCTCCCCGACGCGGGGAGGGGGGAAGGGGGGAGAGGTCCGCGCCCTCGCCCCAGGTGACCATAGGTT
>JACPQP010000206.1 GCA_016190465.1 Chloroflexota bacterium | reverse complement strand
TTCCGGGTCGGGGCGCAAGAGCTCAACGCCTTCGTCATCTTCGGTCTGCCCGACGAAGACCTCCAGGCAGTGGTCAACACGGCCCTGTACGCCTCCCACCGCGTGGGCTCTGTCGTGCCCATGCTGTTCACGCCGGTGCCGGGCTCCACGCTGTTCGAACAGCACCGGACGTACCTCACGCAGGAGAGAGGCTGGGACCTCCACCAGTTGAATGGTAAGCTGCTGCCGTTCCTCGAGTACAATCGGCGGTGCTATCCGGACCTGCGCGGATCAGACTACCTGGAACTCGAGGCGCTGATGATGCACCTCAACAGCTCGAAGGTCTACCAGCAACGGTTTGACCTTCCTGGCACCAGCCAGATCGCCCGCGCCTTCCGCGAGACCCTGCGCGCCCGGTAGGGCCGCCTTCGCGATCCTGGCAAGCCCGACCCCTCGCCATCCGGTTCGCGATCCACCCCCGTGTCGCACTCGTCCCCTTTCGCGTCCTTCGCCTTCCTTTCGTGCCTTTCGCGCTCCTTTCGCGCCTTTCGTGGTCGTTTCGCGCCTTTCGTGGTCCAAATGCCTTACGCGCCTTCCGTGGTCCAAACGTCCTTCGTGTTCCACATCACTCCGGTTCAAGCAACTGCCAGCGGTGGAGGGCCACGGCGGAGATCTCGGCGACCAGGCGAGTGAGCTGGCGCTCTCGGTCGTCGAAGATGTGCGGCTCGCGGTAGCCCGCGTACAGTACGCCGACCCGGACGCCCCGGCTGTTCATCGGGACGCCAAGAAAGGCGCGCCAGCCGCGATCCAGCGCCGGCTGGTAAATCGGGTGGCCCGGCACGGCGGCGTCGGTCACCTCGATCGGCTCTGCCCGCTCGAGGATGAAGCGGCTCAGGGCGCTCTCGCGGAGCGCCACGTCCTCCGTCCGCTCCCGGTAGATGCCGAACCCGACCTGCGAGTCAAACGCCTGGAGCGTCTGGTTCCAGAGGTAGAGGACGCAGTGGTTGGCCCGGGTGGTGTAGACGAGCGACTGCGCGATGTGATCGAACATCTCGTGGAAGTCGCGTGCCGAGTTGATCGCCAGCCCGACCTCGTGAAGCGCCAGGAGATCGTTCACCTGCTGGCGAAGCTGCTGCTGAAAGGCGTCCAACTCGGCCACGCGCCGCTCGAGCTCCCGGCGCAACGCCGCCTCTTCCCGATAGAGCGTGCGCAGATCGTGAGCATAGGCGAAGAGCTGATCGTAGGAGTACCGATCGAATGAACCCGCGTGCTCCGCATCCTGCGGACCGGGTACCCTTTGCTCTGGCATGGTCATCGGGCCTGCACGAGAGCAGTCTCAATCCGCAATCGGAAACCTGCAAACGAAGATTCACCGATCGGAAATCCGGTCTATTCCCCAAAGGCCAGCCGGATGATCTGGAGTGCGGCGATGACGAGCATACCCTGGACGACGACGGCGCCGGCCTGGAGGAGGAGCGCGGCGAGCCGTTCCCGCCGGTGGATCACCACGCTCGCGGCCAGGTTGGTCAACAACACCGCCGAGCCGATGGCGGGAACGCGGAACAGGTCGCTCCGCGCGCCGATCTCGATGACGGCGCCAACTGTCCGGACCCCCTCAGGACCATAGCGCAACGGCAAGAAAGCCGGTAGGGTTGGCAACGAAAGCCAGATGACCGCGTACAGCCCGAGATTCGCCGCGACCGCGGTGGCGAGCAAGCCCAGCCAGACGCGATCGGACCAGGATGGCGACGCACGGACCACGTCGCCGATCTGACGGAGCAGCCGCCAGCGGCTCAGCCAGCCGATCCGCTGTGGCTCACGGCGTAGACCGGGGTGCACCACTCGCGATACTTCCTCTGCTTTCCGCGAACGATGTTGAAGAAGATCTCCTGCAGTTGCGCCGTCAGGGGGCCGATGCCGCCATTCCCAACCGTGCGCCGGTCGATCTCGGCGACGGGTGTGATCTCAGCCGCGGTGCCTGTGAGGAACACCTCGGCCGCGCTGTACAGCTCACTCCGGTCGATCGATCGCTCGATCGTCGGGATACCCAGCTCCTCGCGGGCGATCTGGATCACCGTCGCTCGCGTGATGCCGAGCAAGATATTCTCCGACGACCCTGGGGTGACGAGCGCGCCGTCGGCATACAGGAAGATGTTCTCGCCGCTACCCTCCGAGACGTGCCCGTCGTGGGTCAGCATAATGGCCTCGTCGAAGCCGTTGAGTTGCGCTTCGGTCTTGGCCAGCGCCGAGTTCACGTAGATGCCGGTGACCTTCGCCCGGGCCGGAATGGCGTTGTCGTCGACCCGTCGCCAGGATGACGTGCAGCACCGGCAGCCGCCCTGAGCGTCGATGTACTTGCCGAAGGGCGCGGTGAAGATCGCGAAGCCGTCCTCGAGGTTGTGCAGGCGGACGCCGATGACCTCCGACTTCTTGTAGGCGATCGGCCGAATGTAGACGTCCTCGCGCGGATTGTTGCGCCGGATCAGCTCGATGGTGATCCGGCAAAGCTCGGCCGTCGAGTCTGGCAAGGCGATGCCGAGGATGCGGCCCGAGCGGGCCAGGCGGCCGAAGTGTTCGGGCATCCGAAAGAGATACAGTTGCTCCTCGTCGGCGTTCCAGTAGCCCCGGATCCCCTCGAAGCACCCCGTGCCGTAGTTGAAGGTGTGGGTCATGATCGAGATCTTGGCCTCGGCCAGGGGAACGAACTCGCCGTTGAAGTAGGCATTGTTTGCGACCATCCGTCACACTTCCGTCGATGTCAATATGGGCATTGGGGGTTGGGGCAGCCCCAACCCCAAAACCCCCAGGGGGTAGGCCCGCACCCCAGCCCCCAATCCCAATAAAGGGAGATGGGGTACGGCCACCCCC
>JACPQP010000015.1 GCA_016190465.1 Chloroflexota bacterium | reverse complement strand
GTCGGCAAGGCGACCTGCGTCGGCGATGACCTGGAGCGCGTAACCGAGCTCGTTCGCGCCCAACTTGGCGAGAGCGCCATCCCGAGTATTGAGCACTGAGTGCTGAGTACTCGGTAGGCGGGGTGGCGGTGGGGACGAGGTGGTTGGCGCGGGAGGAGGTGTAGGGAGCGAAGCGAGTCTGGCCTAGCTGCAGTGAGATCGCGGAACACGGATCGCCGAACGCTGGTGGAATCGAAACATGCGGCCGAGAGGAGACGCCGATGAACACGTTGTTCGCGGTCATCATCGGGGTGCTGACCTTCTACGTCGGCTACCGCTACTATGCGCGGCGGATCGACCGGGATGTGATCCAGGCCGACGCGAATCGGATGACCCCCGCCCGGCTCTACGCCGACGGAGTCGACTTCGTGCCGACGAGCCGGAACGTTCTGTATGGCTACCATTTCAAGTCCATCGCCGCCGCGGGTCCGATCGTCGGCGCGATCACCGCGGCGAACCTCTGGGGCTGGCTCCCGGCGCTGCTCTGGCTGGTTGTCGGAGTCTGCTTCATCGGGTGGGCCAGCGACTACAGCGCGATCATGCTCTCGGTCCGGAACGAGGGGAACAGCCTGAGCGCGATGGCTCACCGGCTCATCACCCCGCGCTCGCGGACGATCTTCTTCGTCTTCATCTTCTTCTATCTGCTGCTCGTCGCCGGGGCGTTCGCCAACCTGGTGGCTGACGTGCTCAACAGCCAGGCGCAGGCGCCCTTCGGGATCATCGTCCTGATGGCGATGGGGTTGCTGCTGGGCCAGATGCTATACCGGTGGCGGGTCGGGCTGATCCTGGCCACCGCGATCACCGTGGGGCTGACGGTGGTCGCCGTGTTGCTGGGACCGGTGCCGGCCATCAGCGGCATCTTCAGAGATGGGATCAACGCCGGCGTCAACTCACTCTCGGGTGGTCAGCCGCTGTACGCGGTGGTCAACCCGATGGCGCAGGCGCCGACGAACGTCCTCCCCAGCTACATCTTCTGGGGGTTGTTCGCCCTGGTCTTCTGCTACCTGGGCTCGGTCCTGCCCATCTGGCGATGGGCGCAGCCGGTGGTGTACATCGGCTTCTGGATCACTGCGGCGGCGATCGTGCTGGGTTTGCTCGGCGCGGCGCTGGCGGTGGTCGTCCGGCCGGAGCTGGCGGCGTTCAACCTGCCGGCGGTCAAGGCGTTCGACGGCGGCAGTGGCGGCGCGTTCCAGCCGATCTGGCCGATGCTGTTCGTGACGATCGCCTGCGGGGCCATATCGGGCTGGCACGCCCTGTTCGGCTCGGTCGGCACGGCGCGGCAGTTGGAGTACGAGACCGATGCGCTGCCGGTCGGCGGCGGCTCGATGTTCACGGAGTTCCTGCTGGGCCTGCTCGCGCTTCTGGCGGTCACCGTGGCGGGGAAGGGTGCGGGGGCGCCGGCTTTCGCCAGCGGGCTCGGCGGATTCATCAGCATCTTTGGCCTCCCGCGGCCCTACGCCGAATCGCTCGCGTTCGCCGCGTTCGTCGTGATCGTTCTCGTCGTGACCCAGCTCATCTTCCGGGTGATGCGAGTGACGCTCACCGAGTGGCTGGGCGAGTCGATTCCGGCGTTCCGCAACGTCCACGTCGCGACGGTCGTGTCTCTGGCGATCGCGCTGCTCCTGATGCTGAGTGGCACCTGGATCTACCTGTGGCAGCTCTTCGGCGGCGCGAATCAGTTGATGGCGTCGCTGTCGCTGCTGGTCGTGACGCTCTGGCTCGTCTCTTCGGGCCGCAGCGCCACCTTCGTCGGCATACCGATGGTCTTCATGTACGTCACCACCATGTTCGCGAACCTGGTGACCGCCTATAATCTCTACGTCACGGTGTTCGCCCCCAGCGTGGGCAAGGCCGGGCGCGAGATGCCGGTGGTCGGGTCCGCGCTCATGATCATCGTGGCGCTGCTGCTGATCGGCGCGGCGCTGGTCATCGGCTACGATGGTCTGCGAGCCTATCGGCGGTATCGCCGTCCCGAGGCCGGGGCGCCCACCAGAGCCCCTCGACCGGCCTGAGGCGCCCTGTGAGTACTGAGTACTGAATACTGAGTACTCAGTATTCAGTACTCAGTACTCCGAGGATAAGATGCCCACCACGTTGCTTACCGCTGTCGCGCCACCTTTCCGGGGATGGAGGCGCGCCCTCGGCGAGTTTCTGTACGGACTGGCTGGCCTGGAGTTCGTCCACCAGGCCTCCCGGATGCGGCACGAGATGGCGGACCTGTTTCTGCTCGTCACCCACGGCGACCTGATTGGCCTGCCCATCCTTCCGCCCTACTACTCGCTGCGCCTGCTCCCGCACGTCATCCCCGAGATCGACGGGTGGAAACGGCACCTGCTGGCCGAGAAAGAGGCGTTCGAGCGCGAGGACTTCCATCTTCATCAGATGTAGGGGCGTGGAGGCATCACCATGAGTGAAGGCGAGCGGCGGTCTTTCTGGCAGAACCTGGTCCGTGGGTTCCAGGACGTCGTGTATGGCATGGCCTCGCACGACATGACCCGCTACGCGCTCCGCACCCGGTCGAGCATGGAGCACCTCTTTATCCTGACGACGATGGGCGATCTGCTGGGCGTCCCGATCCTGCCGCCCTACTACTCGCTTCGGCTGCTTCCCTATGTGGTCCCGCAGATTGCCACCTGGAAGCGCCGGATGCTCCGCGAGAAAGACCTGAGCGATGTGCTGGCGTGAGACCAATCGACGAGTACGGAGTGAGTCCGGTGGCCGGGGGACTCAGTACTCAGCACTCAGTACTCAATGGCTGATAGCTACCCGGACGGCCGAACGCCGAGGTCGGTGAGATGAGATTACGCGAGGTCTTCGAGCGGGAGCCGGAGAGGCGCTACATCATGTACGGGGGCAAGGGCGGGCTCGGGAAGACGACGTTCTCGGCGGCGACGGCCTACTGGCTGGCCAAACAGGGCCATCGCGTGCTCATCTTCTCGGTGGACCCGCAGGCCAGCCTCTCGGACATCTTCGAGCGCGACATCTTCGGCAAGGGGCCGGTCTCGATCATGCCCAACCTCTGGGCCCAGGAGATCGACGCCGACCAGCGGATCCGCGACTACCAGAACGAGATTCGCCAGAAGATCCTCACGATGTACGGCTTCGAGCGGATTCCCGACGAGATTGAGCAGTACATTCAGGCAGCGTCGGCCGAGCCAGCGATGGAGGAGAGCGCGATCTTCGACGCCGTGGTCGACATCGTCGTCCGGGGCGACTACGACTACTACGTCTACGACCTGGTGCCGCTCGGCCATGCGCTCTACTACCTCAGTATGGCGAAGGTCTACGACGAGTGGATCAACAAGATCACCAAGCTCCGCGAGGAGATGCGCGAGTATGAGCGGATGGCCGCCGTGATCCGCCGGCAGAAGCTCGTCGAAGAGGACCAGATCCTGAACGAGCTCCAGTACATCAAGCAGCGGATCAATGCCTCTTCCCAGATCCTCACCGACCGGAAGCGGACAGCGTTCTTCTTTGTCGTCATCCCCGAGGAGATGGCGATCCTCGACACCCGTCGTGCCCACGAGCTCTTCAGCCGGTTCGACGTGCCGATTGGCGGATACCTGATCAACCGGGTGCTGCCGACGGCGCTCCTGAGCCAGGACATCCCCCCGTTCCTGCGCAATCGGATCGAGATGCAGCGGCGACACCTGGACGAGATCCACCGTTCCTTCGGAGCGCAGGTGCTGGCCAGCGTGCCCGAGCTGGAGCGCGATGTGACCGGTCTCGCGATGATCGAGCGGGTAGCGTCGTACCTGTACGACGGGAGTTGAGCCATGCAGTCGACACATTCGCCGGCCTCCTGGGACGGCGTCGTCTCCATCGCACCGGACGAGATGATGCGGGCGTACCTGTCTGCCCGCCCCGGGTTGAAGTACCTGTTCTACGGCGGCAAAGGCGGGGTTGGGAAGACGGCCCTGGCCGGCGCTACGGCCCTGTGGTTTGCCACCCGGGGTCGTCGGACGCTCCTCGCCTCCACAAACCCGGTCCACAGCCTCTCGGGGTTGCTGGAGCAGGACGTGTCGCGTCAGGCGACCGCGGTGCAGGGGGTGGAGAACCTCTGGGCCTACGAGATCGACACCCGTGAGACGATCGAGCGGCTCAAGGGCGACATCCGCGACAAGATCCGCTGGTTCTTGAAGTTTGCCGATATCCAGACGCGCGCCGACGAATTCGTCGAGTCGGCGACGATGAACCCGGCCTTCGAGGAGTCGGCGATGTTCGAGAACATGGTCGACCTCATGTTCCGCGACGACTACGACGTCTACGTCTTCGACACAGCGCCGACGGCGAACGCGCGGCGACTGCTGGGCATGTCGAAAGTGTACGCGCTCTGGGTCAACAAGATGCTCAGGTCGCGCGAGGAGGCTCGGTCGCTGCGGGAGTTGCTCTCGTTCACCAAGAAGAAGCAGGCCGATCCACTGCTCGACTACCTCGTGCAGTTCCGCGATCGGATGGGTCAGGCGCGCGCCCTCCTGACTGATCCGGCTCGCACGGGCTTCTTCTTCGTGGCTCTACCCGAGGCACTGCCCATTGCGGTCATCTCCCGCTTCATCGACTGGTTCCGCGACTTCGGCATTCCGGTAGGTGGCGTTATCGTCAACATGGTAATCGACCCGGCCGTGCTGGACACGGCCAGCTCCGAGTTCGTCGCCAACCGGGTGGCGATGCAGCGGCAGCATCTGGCCGCGATCCAGGAGAAGTTCGCCGGTCAGGTCCGGGCTGTCCTGCCGCTCTACGACCGGGAGGTCCGGGGCACCGCGATGCTCCGGCGGGTCGCGGCGGACCTGTTCTGATCCCTGAGATTGCACCATAAGGAGGAGCTTTACAGAAGAGGGCCTCCCGGCTAGGATGGAGATCGCCGCCAAGCAACCCCCATTCCAGGCGGGAGGTGTGCTCATGGTAGGAGACAGCGGC
>JACPQP010000207.1 GCA_016190465.1 Chloroflexota bacterium | reverse complement strand
CTCGTTGGAGCGCCCGGGCGGCACGAGCAAGGAGATGTTCTTCCCAACGACCTCCGCGGAGGCGTAGCCGTAGAGCCGCTCCGCGCCGCCGTTCCAGCTCTCGACGACGCCGTCCAGCGTCTTGCCGATAATGGCGTCGTCGGAAGACTCCACGATGGCCGCTAGCCTGGCCATCGCCTCCTGGGCTTGTGACAGCGTCACATCAACCAACAGTAGCTCCTTCAAAGTGCCACAGAACCGCAGAGTGCGCTCCGAGAGCCAACTATACCACACATCGACCAGTTTCCCTGAGGCAGCACTACTGATCGTGCGTCGGCGAAGAAGCCGCGGCCGTCGAGGTCGATGGACCGTGAAGGGCACGCACCCGCCACAGGAGCAGCGCGCATCCCACGGCAAATGCGCTCAGCAGGATGAAGCCCGGCGCGTAGCGGCCGGTCAGGTCCCGGAAGATGCCCAGCGTGATGGGGGGAAAGAAACCGCCGAGCCCGCCGACCGCGCCGACCAGACCGGTGACGGTGCCCGTCTGCGCCGGGAAGTAGCGCGGCACCAGCTTGAATACACCGCCGTTCCCCAGCCCCAGCAGCGCCGCGCAGGTCAGCGCGCCCAGCGTGAAAAGATAAATCGACAAGGACATCAGCGGCAGGGCGAAGATCGCCAGGCCGACGAAGACGTAGCCCAGCAACCGCTGGCCGCCGATCCGGTCGGCGATCCACCCGCCCACCGGTCGGCTCATGGTAGCCAGAACCACAAACCCGGCCGTGCGCGCGCCCGCGTCGGCCGGCGTGAACTGGAACAGGTCTCGCAGCAGACTGGGCAGGTAGATCCCCAGCGCGACGAAGCCGCCGAATGTCAGGAAGTAGAACGTGCTGAGCACCCAGGCCAGCGGCTCCCGGCGAAGGACGGCCAGGTTCTCGCGGAGGGTCCGCGGCGGCCCGCGTCGGGCGGCGTTCCGGGCGTACAGCGCGAAGACGACCCCCCAGGCCAGCGAGGCCAACCCGAACACGGGGAAAGTCGCCGCGACGCCGATCGCTCCGGCCAGCAAGGGGCCGCCGAACACCGATACCGACTGGCCGATGTTCCCCATCCCATAGATGCCGAGGGCCGTCCCCTGCTTTTCGGGCGGAACCCAGGGTGCGGCGAACCCGACCCCCACGGCGAACGACGTCCCCGCCACCCCGATCAAGAAGCCCCAGAGCAAGAGCGATTGGTACGAGTGGTCGAGGGCGAGCGCAAGGGCCGGGATCGCGCCAAACATCAGCACCGCGCTGAAGACCTTCCGCCCACCGTACCGGTCCGTCAGCAACCCCATCGGCACCCGGCCGATGGAGCCAAGCAGCACGGGGATTGCCACCATCAGGCTCGCCTGGGTGGCGGTGAGCCGAAACTCCGCTCGGAAGATCGGCGCCAGCCCGGCGATGCTCCCCCACAGCGCGAAGGAGATCGCGAACCCGACGGTGGCGAGGAAGAGATTGCGCTTTGCCTCGGAGCTCATCGTCGCACGTCCTCTCGATCCAGACCAGGGAACGACCTCTTCCCCTACGCCCTCCCCGTGTCGGGGAGGGGGCCGACCTCACCCCCGACCCCCTCTCCGACGCGGTGAGGGGGAGCGGCCACCCCCCACCCCGTGTCGGGGAGGGGGGCAGGGGGGTGAGGTCCGGCCTCGTGGGTCAGCCGCTCTGCCCGCGCGCCGGCCGCCGGTTCCAGACCACCACCTGGTAGGGCCGCCACAGATAGGTGATCGGGAACGCGATCACGTGCACCAGGCGGGTGAAAGGGAACAAGGCAATGATAAGGAACCCACCGAGCATGTGCAACTTGACGACCAGGGGAAGGGCAGTGACAAACTGCACCTGAGGATTCAGCGTGAGCAGGGAGACCAGCCACGGCGCCGCGGTGTGCAGGAACCACTCGGCCCCCCACCGGTAGAAGAGCGCCACCCAGAACCCCAGCACCACCTGGGCGAATAGGACCGCCAGCAGCACCCAGTCCATGCCCGAGGTGACGACGAGGGTCCGGACGTTGCGCAACCGCCGGTAGAGCAGCAACGCGAACGATGCGACGGTCGTCAGCGCCAGCACCAGACCGGTGACCTCCAGCACGTACAGGCGCACCGGCTCCCCGATGAGTCCGGCCCACTGTGCCGGAAAGAGAAAGGCGATGAGGTGGGCCAGCAGGATGACCAGGATGGTGTAGTGCCAGGGCACCGATCCCCAGAAGAGGAGGCGGTTCTCCAGGAACTGGGAGGACTGACTGGAATACGAGAAGCGATCGCTGTAGTAGCGAGAGATCCCCACCAGCACGGCCAGGATGACCGCCACGTAGGGAAAGACGGCAAAGAGCACCAGGTCAAGCATCGGACCCTCCTGAGTACTGAGTGCTGAGTGCTGAGTACTCAGCACTCAGCTGGCCATCACGTCGCTCCGGAGCCGGCGAGCGCCGCGTCGGCGCTATCTACCACCGGCGGAAGCGGTTGCCGTTGGAGCACCCGTTGCAGCGCCCTGAGAAGCGCCTGGTAGGGCTGCCGGTGGCGAGCCTGCTCCACCAGGGGCTCGGTCTCTCCCTCCACACCTTTCCTGACCATCTGCTCCAGCGACGGCAGCAGCCCCTCGTGGATGATCTCGGCGGCCTGGACCGCGTCGGCGGTTAAGCCCAGGAAGCGGAGCAGCACGGTCAGGTGGTCTGGCAGCTCGTTCTCCTTGAAGACGAAGCCCTCGAGGCGATAGCGCCGCTTCAGCTCTAACAGGAAGACGCTGCGCTTATAGGACTCGCCGAACAGGTGGTAGCCGACGTACGGATAGCAGGTCGCGTCGAGATCGAAGATGCCGCTGTAGACTTCCTCCAGGTGCCCGAACGGCGCCTGTTCGGCGAACGTCCGAAACTGCCGCAGGAACTGACCTGCCTCCGCGTCTTGTGGCGCGACCAGCGTCTCGCACTCCCGGGCAACCGCGGCCAGGCCGGGTCGCGGGTAGGCCAGGAGGGTGGCGAAGAGATGGAAGATGCGCTGGTCAGTGGTCTGGTCGGGCATCTTCACCACCTCCGGGCCGGGGCCTGGCGGACGCCGAAGCCGGCCTCGGGCTTGTGGGTGTACGGGTCGAGGGTCTGCTCGATCGCCATCTCCCGGGCCATCGGCGGGACGACGAAGCGCTCCTCGAAGGTCGGCAGCGACGTCAGGCGGAAGATCGCCTCGACCTCCGCGGGCGTGGCGTTCGCCAGGGCCAGGGCCTGTTGCACGTCGGCCTCGGGCACATCCTTCACCCGCTGGGAACGCATGAAGATGCGTACGGCAATGAGCTTGCGGTAGACCGCGGCCACCACGTCCTGGTTGCCCGCCGAAAACAGGCTAGCCATGTACTGGAGTGGCACCCGGGCCCGTTCGAGCGAGCTCAAGAGCGGGGCCAACCCCTCGGCCTCGGTGCCAGTGACCTCGTAGTGTCCGTCATTCATCCGGGCCAGCACCGGCAGCATCGGCGGCACGTAGAAGAGCATGGGCAGCGTCCGGAAGTTCGGGTGGAGCGGCAGCGCCAGCTTCCACTGCTTCACGAACTTGAAGGCCGGCGACTTCTGGGCCGCTTCGAGCAGGGTGCCCTCGATGCCGTTCGTCTTCGCCGCCGCGATGACCCGGGGATCGAAGGGGTCCTGGATGAGGGACCGCTGAGCGTCCACCAGGTCGGCATCGGCGGCCGCCGCAATCTCGGGAATGCGCTCGGCGTCGTACAGCAGCAGCCCGAGATAGCGGATGCGCCCCACGCACGAGTGGAAGCAGGCCGGCGGCTGGCCGCTCTCCAATCGCGGGAAGCAGAGGATGCACTTCTCCGACTTCCCGGTCGACCAGTTGTAGTACACCTTCTTGTACGGGCAGCCGGAGATGCACATGCGCCAGCCCCGGCACTTCTCCTGGCTGACCAGCACGATGCCGTCCTCGCCGCGCTTGTAGATCGCGCCGGCCGGGCAGGCGGCCACGCACCCCGGGTTCAGGCAGTGATTGCAGATGCGTGGGAGGTAGAAGAAGACCATCCGCTCCAGCTCGTTGAGCTCCCGCCGCTCGTCGTCGGTCAGTTCCCCCAGGTTCGGGTCGTTCCGGGCGTAGACCGGCGAGCCCCCCAGATCGTCATCCCAGTTGGGGCCGGCCTGAATGTCCATGTGCTGGCCGGTGATCAGGGAGATGGGCCGGGCCGTCGGCTGGTCGTCCCCCTCCGGCGCGTTGAAGAGCTCGTCGTACTGGTAGGTCCAGGGCTCGTAGTAGTCGTCCACCGTGGGCAGGTAGGGGTTGAAGAAGATGTTGCTCAACCCACCCAGCCGGCCGTGCAGCTTCAGTCGCACGCCCTGGCCGTTCTTCTCCCAGCCACCCCTGTATTTCTCCTGGTCCTCCCACAGCGTGGGGTAGCCAGTACCCGGCTTGGTCTCCACGTTGTTCCACCACATGTACTCGGTGCCCTTGCGGTCGGTCCAGATG
>JACPQP010000218.1 GCA_016190465.1 Chloroflexota bacterium | reverse complement strand
GCCCCTCTCGGAGGTGAGGGCGCTGCGGCGCCACGATGATTCCCAGGAGGACCAGGGCTCCCCCCACCAGATCAATGACCGGTCGCCCCGGCAAGTGGTGTCGGGGATTCACATCGCCCACGAACGGAAACATTCCCGTGACATCGCGGGTTGGGCAAGAATGACGGCCACAAGCAGCAGTCCCAGCAGCGGTGAGACGGCCCGGCTGACGATGTAGGTGTGAAAAGACAGGCCGAGGAAGGCTCCACCGACGGGGAACGCCCAACGCTGGCCAGCTCGCACACCGTACCAGACGAAAAACGCGCCCATGGCCAGGGCCGACGGCAGACTGATGGCTCGAAACCCCATCCGGCTCAGGTGCAGGTGCCAGAAGGACAGGGCCATCAACAGCGCACTCGCGATCGCTATGGGACGGTTGAAAAGCGTCCGCCCGAGCAGATAGGCGCCGACGATGCCAGACAACCCGAACCCGACCGAGGCCAGCCGGATCGGGACGACCCCCGGCCCCAGCAGACCGACCAATGGCGCCAGCGCGTAGATGTAGAGTGCCTCGCGCCCGAAGTTGCCAGGGAAGAAGACGTGGAGCTCGCCCCGCCACACTCTCAAGGCATCGTGGGCGTTGACCGCCTCGTCGAACCACAGGCCCGGAGGGATCGTGTCGATCTGCCAGAGGCGAAGGGCAAGGGCACCGCTGACGATCAGTCCCAGGGTGAGGAGATCGGTCACTCGAAAGAGGGTGCCCGGGGCAGATTTCGCCATCGGCACTCCCACACGGCGCTCGCCCTGGGCCTTCCGCGTCATTCCTCCATGTCATTCCTCCATTCCGTTCTCAACACCCGGGCGATGCCGTCAGATCATGGCTGCCCCACTGACTCGTGTCAAGGGGTGTGGAGACTCGCGCGTGACGCCGAGCCTTGAACAGCCAGGAGGATTGCCCTATAATCGCCCCGTTTGCACGCTTGGAAGGCAACGGAGGACGCTTGGTGAGGTCGATCGGGCCCGCTGATGGGCGCAGCCACTGGCCGCAGGCACGGCCCTGGTGGTCCGGCGGCGCGTTGCTCGTGGCGGTCGCGCTGGCGGCAGTCACCCGGATCGCCGCGGTCAACCTGGTCGAGTTCAAGTTCGACGAGGTCTGGGCGCTGGAAGTGGCAACGGCCATCCGCGAGGGACGGGCGCTCCCCGCGGTCGGCATCGGCTCGTCGCTCGACATTCCCAACCCGCCGTTCTTTCCCTATCTACTGGTGCTTCCCCTTCTGGTTAGCCCGGCTCCGGAGGGTGCCACGGCCTTCATCGGTCTCCTGAACCTGGGCGCTATCCTCGTCACCGCGTGGCTGGCGCGGTCGCTGCTCGGCGCGCGGCTTGCGGCGGTCGCCGTACTGCTCTACGCGGTCCTGCCGTGGGCGGTGCTCTTCTCGCGGAAAGTCTGGGCCCAGGACGCGATGCCCCTCTTCCTGGTGGTGGCCGTTGCCTGCCTCTGGACTGCCTTGTCGCAGGAGCGCCCGTGGCTACTGGTCCCCAGCGTAGCGCTGCTCGCCCTGGCCAGCGAGTTGCACCTCACGGCCCTCGCGCTGGCCCCGCTCTGGGTGATGGCGTTGCTCGTGCCCGGGCGGCGACGGACGCGGCTTCTCTCCGGAGCGCTGGGTAGCGCGTTGGCCGTGGCTTTCTATCTGCCCTACTTGTACTGGCAAGCAGCACACGGCTGGCCGGTGGTTAACCGTCCCTCCCCCGGTTTCGGCGGTGGCTGGAGTGGCCACTCGTTCGCTATGCTTGCCGAGACGGTGGCTGGTCAGCCCTACTCCGTCGCCGCGAATCTGGGCGATTCCCGGTGGTTGGCCGACGGCTGGGACGCGGCGCTTCGCCCGCTGCTGATCGCCGCGCTCCTCCTCGGTATGCTTCGCCTACTCGACCTCGCACGTCGAGATCCGGCCCGCCGCTGGCGCGCCCTCTTCATCCTCGGCTGGCTTGCACTGCCGGCGCTCGCCTTCGTTCGCCCGACCGTGCCGATCTACCCGCACTACTTCATCACCGGTCTCCCCGCCGCTGCGATGGCGATGGCGATGGGTCTCTCACCGGCCGGTGGCACCAGTGCGATCACCCGCGCCAGCCACGTGCTCGGCTGGACCAGCGATGCGCTGGTGGCACTCATCGTGCTCTCGGGCGGCGCTCTCTTCGCTGCCTTCATCGCCGCGATTGGCGACGGCCGGGCCACGGCAAGCTACGGTCCGCCCCTGGCCAGCCGGTACCAAGCCGTTTCCCTCGTCCGTGACGTGCAAGCCGAGACGGCCGAGCCGCTCTTCGTCGCCGGCAACCACGAGGAGCGCCGGGTCTATCGCTACCTGCTGGCCACCACCGGTCGCGCCGCCGCGTTCGTCGACGACCGGCAGTTGCTGGCTCTCCCGACCGCGTCAACAGCCCTCTATCTCCTCACCGACGACACTGCGCCGATCTCCGACCTGCTGCGCGATCGCTTCGGCGCCACCACGCTGGCCGAGTTCCGTCCCACCGCGGAACCGCGAATGGTGCGACTGGTCCGCGTTTCCGCCGACGCCCTCCCACAGGTACTCAACCGTTCCGAGGTGCTGCGCGACGAGTATGCGTTTGCCAACGGTTTGACGTTGGTTGCTTCCGAGGTCGGGTTGGCCGGCTCGGCAGATGCCCCCCGCGTGCACATCTTGCTCTACTGGTCGGTCCACCCCGAGGCGACTGGACCGGAACCGCGCGTCTTCAACCACCTCCATTCGACGGACGGCGCGGACAGGCTGATCGCTCAGGCCGATGGGCCTTCTTTCGTGCCGTCCGAGTGGCCTTCAGACGTCGTGCTGCTGACCCCGTTCGCCGTCGCCGTGCCCCCGTCGGCCAGCGGTTCCGCCCTGGTGCGGACGGGGCTATACTACCTCGACACGATGCAGCGGGTCCGGCTGGTTGACGGCGGCGACTCGGTGGAATCGCGGCGCATCGAGCTGGGAAAGGGCCCGCGGCCTTGACGACGGTACTGCGCACCCAGGATGACGTACGACGCCTCGGCGCCACGGTGCGCGGGTGGCCGATGGCAGTGACCGGCGTGCTCCTGGCCACCTCGCTCATCGCCCTCTGGCCGCTGCTGCGTCTGCCGGGTCTCCCGCAGACCGCCGATCTGGAGCTCCACCTGGTGCGCGCCGTGGAGCTTGATCACCTGCTGAGCGACGGCTGGCTTTACCCGCGCTGGGCGCCCGACTTCGCCTACGGCTACGGCTTCCCGATCTTCAACTACTACGCTCCGCTCGGTAGCTACGTCATCGCGGGCCTCCACCGGCTCGGGCTCGCGTTTCCGCTGGCGCTCAAGATAGCCGTCGTCGGAGCATACCTTCTCTACGGCCCGGGGGCCTATCTGTTCGCCCGGCAGATTCTCCCACCGATTCCCGCCACACTGGTCGGGGTGGCGTATCTCGTCATCCCGTTTCGTTTCCGCGAGCTGTTCCAGCAGGGCGATTACTCTCAGCTCCTCGCGATGGCGATTCTTCCCTGGACCTTCGCCGCGCTGCATACGCTCGTCGCCCGTCCGTCACCCCGACCCGTCGTCCTGACCGTGCTGGCGACCTCGGCGATGCTGCTGGCACACAACATTACCGCTCTGCACACCGCCGCGGCCCTGGGGCTCTACGCTCTCTTTGTCGCCGCCACCTACGGCTGGTGGCGACTGGGCTGGATTCTCCTGACCGGGCTGGGAACGCTGCTCCTTGGCGCGTTCTTCTGGCTGCCGGCGCTGGCTGAGAAAGACCTGGTGAACATCCAGCGTCTGGCCACCAACGACTTCCACTTTTCCAACCACTTTCCTGCACTGCGGGAGCTGATCGCCCTGTCACCAGTGGTCGACCGGGTGCAGGCCAACCCGGCCGTGCCGCACAATCTCGGCGCCTCGCACCTGGTGTGGAGCCTGACTTCGCTCCTCGGACTCGTCTTCTGGCGCCGGACAACGCCGGGCCTGCGGGCGCATCTCGCCTTCGGCTGGACGCTGCTCGCCCTGGCAGTCTTCCTGATGCTGCCCCTGTCCACACCCGTGTGGGAGCACGTGCCGCTCCTCGCCTTCACCGAATACCCCTGGCGCTTCCGCAACCTGGCCGGCCTCGCGCTGGCGCTCCTGATCGGGCTGGGGGCCCACTGGACCTTGCAGGTTGTTGCCAACCGATGGCGTACGCCCTGGTCGCAGACGGTATCCACGGCCCTTCCGGCGCTCGTCGCCCTGGGCATCGTCGTCCCGAACATCGTCCACCTGTACCCCCACGAGCCATTTCTGGCCTACGATATCCGCACCACGGACGATGTCGCTCGGTTCGAGCGAGAGACGGGGGCGGTGGGCACCACGAGCGCGGGTGAGTACTACCCCATCTGGGTTGAGCAGCGGCCCGGGCCATCGTCAACCGCCGGCCAGCTTGACCCGGCCTCGCTGCCGGCCGGAGCAACATCCCTGTTCGTCGAGCGTCGGCCGCTGCGGCAGCGTTACCGGCTCGACCTGCCAGTGGCGGGTCGGCTGACGTTCCAGGTGCTCGCCTTCCCCGGCTGGCGGGCGCGGGTGGACGGACAGGAGGTCGGCATCGCCATCGTCGCGCCGCACGGGCTGATTGGCGTTGAGGTGCCAGCCGGGCCGCACGACCTGGAGCTTGCTTTCGAGGGCACGCCGCTACGGACGGCCGCAGAGGTCATCTCGGTGGCGAGCTTGCTGCTCGGCGCCGTGGGGACACTCCTCTGGTGGCGTGCTCGGCGGTCCGTTGCCCCTGCCGCGCCGGTCCGGATCGATGGACCCGACCGGAACGTAGTAGGTCTCGGAAAGTTCACCTGCGTCCCGGGAAGGTCCAGGAAGGGCGGAGCCCGTCCTGGCGGGGTTTGGGGTGTCCCCAAAACCATCAAAAACTTTCTGATACCTACTGTGGGGGACGCGGCAGCGGACTATCCTGCCGTCGCGGTCGCGCTCCAGCTCGCGGCTCTCTCGCTGCTGTTGCTCTTCGTCCTGAAGGAGGGGCTGCTCGACCGCTGGTCGCTGTTCTCGTATACCTCGCCAGCCGGCCAGGTGCGCGGGGTCGACCACCCGTCAGCGGAAACGCTCGGTGGCCAGATTCGCTTCCTCGGCCACGAGGTGTCCCGGTCCGTGCGACCGGGCGAGGACCTGCGCATGACGCTTTACTGGCAGCCCATTGCCCTGGTGGATTCCGACTACCGCAGCTTCGTGAAGGTGGTGCGGCGCAGCACCGGCGCGGTGGTGGCCCAATCGGACCACGAACACCCGGGCGGTATGCCGACTAGCCGCTGGCGCCGCGACCTGTACGTCCGCGACGAGCACGTGCTGCGGCTCCCGCCAGGCCTACCGCCGATGGGCTATCAGATCATCGCGGGCCTTTACGCCCTCAACCGGGGGTTTCGTGGCCTGCCACGTGACGGCGCCAGCGGCAGCGCCGCCGAAGTCATCTCCCTCAGCGTCGTCACCGTGTCCGGAGCACGCGTACCGGCTGAGCGGATCGCCCAGCCACTATCCTGGCGCTTTGACGCTGGTCTGGCGTTCCTGGGCTACGGCTACGAACCGGTTGCTGCGCCGGGCGATGTCGTGGTCGTCCATCTCTTCTGGCGGGCCGAGCGTCCCATCGCCGGCGACTACACGGTCTTTGTCCACCTGCTCGATGCGGCCGAGCGCCGGGTGGCCCAGGCCGACGGTATGCCCCTGGCCGGCGACTACCGAACGTCAGAATGGGCGGCAGGCGACGAAGTGGCCGACCGCTACCCGATCACCCTGCCGGTGGGGCTGCCCCCGGGCACGTACCATCTCCTCGTCGGGCTCTACGACGCGGCGACTGGCCAGCGCCTGGAGATGCGCGCTCCCGATGGCCAACGCACCCACCAGCTTCTGCTCGATCCGCCGCTGACCGTCTGGCCGCGCGCGGCCGGGCACGAGGGGCGGGGGTGACCACAGAGCAGGGAAGCGCCCGTCATCCGGGGGGGCACGGCTGGCGACACCACATCCTGGCCATCGCCTTCTTTGCCGTCTGGACTCTCGTCGCGACCTTCCCGCGCCTGCTTCATCTGGCCGACCACGTGGACAACTGGGGCGACCCTCTGCTGAACACCTGGGCGCTTGCCTGGAACGTTCACCAGGCGCTCCGCGACCCGCTTCACCTCTACGACGCGAACATCTTCTACCCCCACCGCTCCGCCCTGGCTTTCTCCGAGAGCCTGGTAGGCATCTCGGTATTCGCCGCTCCGGTGTTACTCGTCAGCGGCAGCCCCGTTCTCACCTACAACCTGATGCTGCTGGCAGCGTTTTTCGCGAGCGGCTTCACGACCTATCTGCTGGCCGAACGGATGACCGGCTCAAGAGGTTCTGGTCTGGTCGCCGGCATGGTGTTCGCCTTCGGCTTTCACCGCATCGGGGATATCAGCCACATTCAGACCATGACCGCGCAGTGGATTCCCCTCGTGCTGCTGTGCGTCGACCACTACTGGGGTGCTCCTGGCGAGACGGGGCGAACCCGGTACCTCGCTCTGGCCGCCGCGGCGTTCGTGCTGCAAATGCTCTCCTCGTTCTACCTGGGCTTGTTCCTCGTGCCGCTTCTCTTCTTGCAGTTCATCTGGCTGGCAGCCACTCGTCCTGGCCGCCTGGGATGGCGGCTGGGACGACATCTCCTGGTTGCCGCGGCGGCCGTGGGTCTCGTACTGTGGCCGTTCGTCTCGCCATACCTGACGCTGCGCGCCTCTCTGGGGCTGGAGCGCAGCCTGGAGGATGCGACCGGCGCCGCCGCAGTACCGCTGAACTACCTCGTGGCGCCTCAGGCGAGCCTCCTTTACGGCCAGAGCGCCCTGGCGCGCCTGCTGTCCACCGAGCAGACCCTGTTTCCGGGCGTAGCTTGTCTCGCCCTGGCCGCGGCTGGCCTCCGGCGCGGGCGCGATCGTCAGCGGATCTTCGCTGCGCTCATCGCGGTGACCGGGTTCGTGCTGTCGCTCGGCCCGGGCCTGCGGCTCACGCCGGGCGGGCCGGTGCTGGTGCCTCTACCGTACTACGTCTTGCACCAGTTCGTGCCGGGCTTCGGCGCGATTCGGTTGGTGGGGCGGCTTGGCCTGGTGACGATGCTCGGGCTGGGGCTGCTCGGGAGCTTCGGGACCGCGGCGTTGACCAGTCGCCTGTCATCGTGGACGGCGCGCGGCGTCTCGGTCGGGCTAGCGCTGCTCGTCGGCTTCGAGTACCTCTCCACACCGCTGCCATCGCGCGCCATTGAGCGGCCGGACCAGGTGCCGCCCGTCTACCACTGGCTTGCCGCCCGACCAGACCACTCGCCGCTGATCGAGCTGCCAACCATCGAGGACCGTTGGTTCGGCAAGGCGGAGGAGCTGGAGCGCCAGGGCCGCTACCAGTACTTCTCCACCTTCCACTGGCGAACAACGCCGTCTGGCTACAGTGGCTTCTACCCACAGAGCTTCTGGACGTTGCTGCGCCTGATGCGCGACTTCCCGACGCCCGAGGCGCTCGGCTGGCTGCGCTGCGCGGATGTCCGCCAGGTGGTGCTTCACGGCGACGCCTACGGGCCGGAGCGCTGGGCGGTGGTGCACGGGCGAGCCGCCAGCTATCCGGAGCTTGTGCCTGTCGCCACATTCGGCGCGACCGAGGTGTATAGCCTATCCTCGCCCGAGCCGGGCACCCTGCCGGCACCGCGGTTAGCGCTCGTCCCATCTGCCGATGGCGGCACAGTTGCGCTGCTGGCCTGGCCGAACGGCGGGGTGCCGCTCGCGGTGCCGCCGGAGCCGCTCACCGTCACGTTCCGCTGGGCAACCCCCTCTGGCATCGCGGCGGAAACGCGGTCGGTCGGGAGTCCATCTTGCCTGGCCACAGGATGGTCCGTCGTTCCGGTGCGGGCGCCGGCCGAAGTTCCGGCGGCGGCCCGGGTCGAAGTGGCGGCAACGGCGAGCGGCTGGCGTGCTGCCTCCGAGCCATCCCCGGCGGCGGCGACCGATGGCGTGGCGCTCCTCTCCTGGTGGCTCGGCACGCCGGAGACCCACGTGAGCGGTGCGGCGCTCTTGCAGACGACCTGGCAGCTTCCGCCCCACAGCGGCGATGCGTGGTCGCTCGCCTCGACCATTCGCAACGACTATGGGCGAGCGGTGGTTCAGCGCCTGGAACCCCTCTTCCCGGAGTTCCTGCCCAGGCGAGAGCGCGCCCCGGCTGGTCCGAACCCCACCTTCCACGCCATCGGCCTGCCGCCCGGGACGCCACCCGGGCGCTACCGCTGGTGCGCCCAATTGCTTGGGCCGAGCGGCGCGGCAGTGCCCTACAGGGCGACAGAGAGCACGCCGCTCGCCGAGCAGTGTCTCGGCCAGTTCCGGATCGCATCGGCGCTGGCTGCGCTTCCGGAATCGCCTCGGCTCGTGCTACTGGATGGCCTCTTCGCACCAGGGTTGCACCTCCGGGGCGCGCTGGCGGCGGAGGAGAGCACAGCGACCCGCGTCGTCCTCTACTGGCAGGCGATCCAGCCGGTGACGGAAGAGTACGTCGTGTTCGTCCACCTGGTGGACGCGCGCGGAAACCTGGTGGCGCAGCACGACGACGTGCCGGTGGAGGGCGGCTACCCCACCTCGCTCTGGGAGCCGGGCGAGCTGGTGGCCGACCCGCACACGCTGCCACGTCCAGAAGCGGGGAGCGCAGGGCTGCGGCTGCGCATCGGGTTGTACACCCGGCCATCGCTCGCCCGCGTGGGCGTGCGGATGGGCGAGCAGTGGAGCGACGCGGTGGAGGTGCCGCTAAGTGGGTTGCGGAAAGTCCCTTAACGGCTCCGGGAAGGTCCAGGAAGGGCCGCCGCCCGTCCTGGCGGGGTTGGGGTTTACCCAAAACCATCAAAAACTTTCTGATACCTTCATAGAGGCGCTGGCGCTCAGCGGAGCGGACCGTCGATGATCAGGTAATCGCCCACCGGCTGGCCGCCGACGGCGACCGGTAGGCGCTGGCCGGTGGCCCGGTCGTAGACCACCACGACAGTCCGCAGATCCCGCTCGCCGGCGGGCAGCGAGACGCGGTGCTCGTCGCGCACTCGGTCACCGGGCAGCCAGGTGGTCGTCGGCAGACGCCCGCCGGCCGGCTCGGCATCGTGCTGCGCCACCAGCCCTCCCCGGGTGTCCAGCAACTGCACCGACACGACGAGGTCGCGCGCGAGCGGATGCTGCGCCTCCCACAGCAGGACGACCTGGCGGAACGCTTCCTCCTGTCCCGGCGCTCGCCGCCCCGTCGCTCCTCGCTCCTCTCCCTTCCCTCCTCCCTCGCCGGGCACCTGCGGCGCGGCGGCGCGCAGGATGAGGCTGTCGCCGAACCGCACGTCGGGCAACGGCGCGAGCCCGTCGTCGGAGACGTCGGGCAGTACGCGCACAGTCCCCACCGTGACCAAGTAGGTCTCGGAAAGTTCACCTGCGTCCCGGGAAGGTCCAGGAAGGGCGGAGCCCGTCCTGGCGGGGTTTGGGGTGTCCCCAAAACCATCAAAAACTTTCTGAGACCTACTCAGGGTCGTACCGGCGGACGCGACGGCGATGGGGCGGATCTCGCTCCCGTTTCGGAGAGGGAGGATGTAGAGCGCGAGACGCAGCGCGTAATGCCCGGGTGGCATCGCGGCGGGCAGCGCGAGCGACCGCTCCTCCTCGACGATCTCACCGGCCAGCCAGCGGCGCGGGGGCAGCGCATCGCGGAGCGGCACCGCGTCGTCGCTGGCCAGTCGCTCGCCGTTTCGGTCGGCGAGTTGCACCGCCACCGTGAAGTCCTCCGCCGGCGGCGCGGTCACCCGCCACCGGAGGACGAGCCGCAGCGGCTCCCCGGGGCGGGCACGGGCGGGCAGATCGGCGAGTGGCAGCAACTCGACACCGTTGGCGAAGGCGGCAACCGGGGGGGTGGAAAGCTCGTCGCCGCGGGCGAGCCAGACCGGGACAGTCGGAGCGTTGATCTGGGGAAAGAGCGCGAGCGGCGTGGCGGCGCTCACCGCCAGGATGGCGGCCAGGTAGGCCGAGGCGGCGGTCCCGTGCAGTCGAGCGGGTAGCAGGCGCCTGCCGCCAAGCGCGACCACCAGCGCGGCGACCGGCGCCGCAGGGAGCACGAAGCGAGCGTTCGCATCGAGATTGACCGATGGGACCACCTGGCGGGCAAGCGTCGCGTAAAGGAGCGGGAGGGTGCTGAGGGTGAGCACTACCGCGGCCGCGCGGGCGCGCGGTGGTGCTCCGTCCCACTGCCGCGCGTCTCCGAGGACCCGCAGGCCGTTCGCCAGGAGAAGGAGCACCGGGGCGAGCAGCGCAACGTAGACCGCTGGCGGCCAGCGGATGTCGGCGTTGGCCCCGGCCGTCCCCCACCCGGTGACGTGCAGCGCCCAGAGCGCCGCGGGCAGGCGCGCCCACTCTGCGGAGAGGCCCACCTCCCACACGCGGGCCACGCCGATCCCGGCCTGCTCATCCACCCAACTGTCGAAAGATCGCCCGTGGGCGAGCCACCAGACCGCCAGCAGAGTCAGCGGCAGGGCGAGCGTGCCGACACCCCGAGCGAAACGCCGCGCGAAGCCGAGCCAGACATTGCCGTGGGACGACCCCGCGGCGACGGCCGCGTAGCCCACCAGCGGAACCAGGTAGACCAGGTGAAGCTTGCTGAGTACGGCCCCGCCAAGCGTCAGGCTCACGGCCAGGAGGACGGGCCAGCGGGTACCGCCGGGCACCACCAGGAGCCGAGCGCAGAGAAACAGCGTCAGCGCGCCCCACGCGGTCGCACCGGCATCGTTGTTGACGCGGGAGCTGACCAGCAAGAACAACGGACTCCAGCCGACCCAGGCCGTAGCGAACAAGGCCAACGGCTGCCGGCCGGTGATGGCCGCGACCAGCGCGTAGGTGCTCAGCAGGGTGACAAGCCCGAGGAGCGCCGACACCAACCGCCCGGCGTGGACGAAGCGGGACACGTCCCGGTACGGCCAACCCTCGTCGGAGCGGTGGAGGGCGACGGCGTGCCGATGGGGGTGGCCGGGCCAGGTGATGTGCGGGTTCCGATGCCACTCGATCTCGGGAGAGGGCGCGAGTGGGCCGAGAGCCAGCGCGAGTGCAAGGTAGTAGAGCGGTACCTGGCTGAATTCGCTTCCGGAAGCCGACACGGGTGTCTCGGCCACCTCGGTCGTCGGACGACCCCGGGGCAGGGCACGATGGACCTGGACGAAGCGGACGTACTCGACGTGCGCAGCTTCTTCTGGCGCCTCCCAGATTGGCTGGGACACGTTGAACCAGGTGCTGAGAGCAAGGAAGACGATCAAAAGGAAGACGATCAAGCGGGGGCGCCCTGGACGTAGGGGATCGTCAGCGGGCCCAGGGGAAGCACGCCGATCCGGGCAGTGGGGCCATACTCGTCGAGCAGGGCGCACACCGTGGCGCCGATGTCGGCGCACGGCTCGAGGTGGGCCGCGCGGATGTCCTCGGCCAGGAGGCGATCCGAGGAGAAGAACACGCGCGCCTTCGGCAGAATCTGCGCCTGGATCTGCACCTGCCACTGATCGAGCATCGCGAAGCCGGGCGTGTTGATCATCTCCAGGAGGCCATCGGGCGACTGGCGCGCGTGCAACAACTGGGCGAAGAAGCTGTGCCCGAGCCCCTCCCGGCACTCGGCGGCCATCACGATGGCCCCGCCAGGGCGGATGACCTGCGCCGCCGCCGACATCCCTTTGACGGCCTGGTACAGGTTCAGGTCGAGCGGGAAGCCGCTGTTGGTGGTAACGACGATCTCGAATGGCGCATCGACCGGACGCATCGCCAACCGCTTCACCGCCGTGCAGCCCGCGTCGTGAGCCGGCTCCAGCGCGCCGGCGAAGACGCCGGCGATCCGCTTCTCGCGGTTCAGGGTGACGTTGAGCATGAAGTGTGGTGGAGCCAGCCGAGCCGCCTCGCGGGACTCCTCGAAGATCGGGTTGCCGACGGTGACACCCCAGGCTGCACCAGGGTGGCCGATCTTGGCGGCGTTGTGGTTCGCCATGATGCTGACCATCCCGGCAACGCCGGGAAGCACGGACTTCGACCCGCCACTGAAGCCGGCGAAGAAGTGTGGCTCGATGAAGCCGGTCACGATGCGCCGGGTGGCCGCGACGTACGCCCGATTGAGCCAGACGGGCGTCCCTTGGCTGGTCGTCCCCACCAGCGCCAGTTGTGTGGGGTCGTCGGCGGCATGGTTGATGACGCGATAGCGACCGGTGATCTCCGCCCCAAGCATCCGATCGAGCTCGGCCGGGGTATTCGGGCGATGCAGCCCGGTGGCGTTGAGCAGCGTCACCTGCTCGGCGGGCACGTGGCCCAGCTCCTCCAGGATGGCCGGGATGATGACCCGATTGGGCACCGGCCGGGTCAGATCGCTGAAGACGACGACGATCTGGTCATCCGGTCGAACCAGCGTCGCGAGCGGCGGGCTGGCGATCGGCGCGCGCAGCGCGGCGTTGACCGCGGCTCGCTCGTCGAGCACGGCCGGCTCGTCGATCGGCTCGACGACGGTCGTCCGCTCGTCGGGCAGCTCGATCTCCAGCCAGTGGTCTCCGTAGGCGAGTTTCACCTGCATAGCGTCCCCTCCACGGAGTACGGAGTGCTGAGGCCGGTGTACTGAGTACCAGGTGGGTCCGGAGTGCGGTGTTGTCGCGCAGGTACTTGATGCCCCGCTGCCAGTCGGGAAGAGACGAGACCTCGTCAAGGAGGAAGCACCAGGGCTTTCCCTGGCCGGCCGGGTAGGCCGACTTCACCCGGAGGACGAGGTCCACCAATTGCTGCGGGCGGTCGGCCAGATCCAGGGGGTAGTAGACGACCACGCGAGGATCCCAGTTCTCCTGTCGGATGAGCCGACAGGCGAGCTGCTTGAGAAGAGGCGAGCATCTCCGCTCAAACCCCTTGCTGTTACTCAAGTGCAGTTTAGCATACCTGACGGGTTTAGTGAATACTCGACTGCACTCGACTCAACTCCAATCATCCGGGGTCCCCTCGGCCGAGGCAATCCGGGCCGACGCGGGTGGCGCGATGATGACCGGGTCAGCGGAACAGATCGGCTGGCTCGACGAGCAGCAGGTTGCCGAGCGCGGCGCGGCGCCGTAGCGCCGGGGTGAAGCCCGTGCGACTGGCCAGAGCCCAGAGCGGCGCTTCGTCTCGCGGCAGCTTAGCTGATTTGACCTCCAGGGCCAGCAGGTCGCCCACGTCGAGCGGTGCCGCCGTCCACTTGCACTCGCCGATCAGCGTCGCTCGCCCCTGCCACAGGCCGACCAGGTCGATTTCCTCCTTGCCGTCCCAATAGCGGCCAAGCTGGCTGAAGCGCACTGGCAGGCCGGAGGCAGCCAGGCGGCGCCAGAGGTACTGCTGGCAGACCTCCTCCCAGGTAGTCCGCGCGACGAACTCGTCCAGCGTGGGCGCGATCTCATGCTGCCAGACCTCGGCCGCCCGGCCCAACTGCAAGAAGGACTGGTAGGGCAGCACGTAGTGGAACCAGAAGCGCAGGTACGGATCGGCCAGGCGGTAGAGAGCGCGCTGAGTGCGCGGCCGCTCCCACTCGGTGACCGGCACCTCCCGCCGCAGGAAGCGCAGCTCCTGGAGGCGGCGCAGGTGATCGAAGATCTCGTCGGCGCTATGGCGTCCCACCGCGCGGGCAATGTCGCTCGGCCGCTCTTCACCGGTGGCCACTGCACGCAAGATGGAGGCGTAGAGCGCCTCCTGGTGGAACTCGGTGCGCAGCAGCTCCTCGCCCTCCCGAAAGAGGAAGTGCCCAGGGGCGAGGATCGTCTGCTGGACGTTGGCCGCAAGATCGGCGGTGGGGTCCCAGAAGCGCAGGTAGGCGGGAATGCCGCCGAAACAGGCATAGGCTCGCACCCTGTCCGCGGCCCCCAACTGGGGGAAGAAGTGCGCCGCGTCGAGGTAATCAAACGGATGCACCTCCACCTGGCCGGTCCGCCGGCCATGCAGCGCACCGCTCGCGCCGGTCAGCCCTTCCATGAACGAAAAGGCCGAGCCGGCGAGAACGAGCACAAGGTTGGCGTTGTACTGGACCTGGTCCCACCAACGCTGCACCAGCGTGTCGAGGCCAGCCGTCACTTCGCAGAGATAGGGGAACTCGTCGAAGATGATGAGCGTGCGCTCGACCCGCGCCCGCGCCGCGAGGTACTCCAGGGCTGACTGCCAGCTCGGGAAAGACGCTGAGCGAAGGTAGGTGTCGCCGAAAGCCTGCGCCGCCTGGAGCGCCAGGCCGGCCAGGATGTCGCGTTCGGCCAGGCGCGTGCCGTAGAAGTAGACCGCGCGTTTGCCGGCGGCGAAGTGGGCCAGCAGGGTGGTCTTGCCAACGCGCCGCCGTCCCCAGAGCGTGAGCAACTGCGCCCCTGGCGCTGACCACACGGCTTCGAGCTGGGCCAGCTCACGCTCGCGGTTGAAGAAAGGCTGCATTACTGCGCACGCTCTACTATTAGGTTAGAACCTAATAGGTTCCGACCTAATGGTATTCGATCACAGCGCTAACGGCAACCCGGCTCTGCTCGTGTCTGACGAAGTAGGTCTCGGAAAGTTCACCTGCGTCCCGGGAAGGTCCAGGAAGGGCGGAGCCCGTCCTGGCGGGGTTTGGGGTGTCCCCAAAACCATCAAAAACTTTCTGATACCTACTTAAACCCCCGGCCGGCGGCTTGACCTGGGGGAACGGCGCGCGCTACCATACGACTGACTCGGTGGCCGTTGCGGCGCCGGGGAGGGAGAGGGCGGCCACGGGGGGCCGCCCCTACGGT
>JACPQP010000217.1 GCA_016190465.1 Chloroflexota bacterium | reverse complement strand
CCTCACCCGGAGCCCAGCTACCTTGGCACATAAGCTGTCGCCAGGGAGGAGTGCCCGTTATGAAGAGCCGGTGGATTGCCCCCTTGACCACGATCATCGCCTTCGCACTGAGCGTCGACGCATTCCATCCGTCGGACCGAATGGCTGATGGCCAGGGGAGAAGGAATTATCCTCCGCCGAGGCGGGATGGCAGAAGCTGCACCTGGTCCGACCGATGCAGAACCCGCTCCCTCGCCGGCAGCCACACCCGCCAACCGCCGTGCAGCGGACGGCATGTCAACCATCACAGGGCACGTACATTATACACGTGACGGCAATACGCTCTTCCCCGTTGCCCGCGCCAAGGTTGAGGTCGTTGAGTACGATGTTGACGAGACCGAGGAGGTGATCGGTACCACGTGGACCCAGGACGACGGCCGTTACGATTACACCTTTTGGAACACAGACAACGAGCCAGACGGCAAGGCCGACATTCGCCTCAGAGTATATACAGAGGATTATGTGGATCTCAGACAGACAGTGAAGGTGAAAGATCCCACCGGTACTAGTGTATGGCGGATACGCTCACCCATCGTCTGGAATATCGTGGGCGCGGAGCCCGTCACCCTGGATTTCGTGATAGACGGTCCCCCAGCAGGCCTGTTTCTTGTCTTTGACAGTATTGCCTACGTCGCGACGAACTACGTGCGGTCCCCGAGCGACCTGGGCTGGGAGCCGAGTCACCTCCTGGAGGTGCGGGCCACCTACGACACTGCCAATCCCACCAGTACGCAGTACGACACGAGTACGAACATCCTGTCCATCCATCCGACCGACCTCTGGGATAGCGACGTCATCTTGCACGAGTACGGTCACTTCCTGATGGATCGGGTCTACGAGGTCAAGGGCGTCAGCTATCCTGATACACAGAACTGTAGCGGGCACGGCCCCGGACTCCACACGGGCTTCGGCTGTGCCTGGTCAGAGGGGTGGGCAACCTTCATTCAGGGCGCCATCCAGGGAAGTTCAGTCTATCAGGATCCAGATACCGGGTTTGCATTCGATCTGGAAGCTGCTCTCAACGTCCATCATCCCGAGGACGAGGGTGCAGTCGCCGCATCCCTCTGGGACATCTTCGACTCCGGCAACGTTGGCGAGGGGTGGGACAATATCTCGGATGGGGTTACCCGCATGTGGAGCATCTTGCGAGACAGCAAAGCCAACGGTACCAGTGCCGATCCGAGCAGCGTGTTCGACTTCTGGCGTGACTGGAAGAGTGTTCACGGCTACATCGGGCCGGTCGAAGCGATCCTGGCACATCACAAGACGTTGACAAAAGTGCGCAACGTCCGGATCAGCAACGTCGGTGTCTTGGCGGTCACCGTCTCCTGGTCGACGGATACGCCGGTGGGCGGCAGCGTCTACTTCCGCACCGACCCGCAACAGTCTTTCACCAGGGCGAACGATACTCGTGGTGCGAACTTCGTCGGCGACGTGCATCACGTCGGCGTCCTGACACCGTTCTGGCAGACGAGTTACCAATTCTCCATCGACTCGAACGGACAGGTGGATGACAACGACGGCGCCTGGTACAGTTTCACCACGGGTAACTTCATGCCCCCACCGCCTGCACCACGCATTGTTACCGGCCACGTCCTGGAGGCCGATGGCGTGAACTCGGCTATCGGCTGTCTCGTATTGGCCAAGCTGCGCGATGGAGACGGAGCAGGGTCCAGCGGCGAATCGGTGTGGATCTCTGATCTGACCAGCGACGCTGGGGACTTCCAGCTACACCTGGCGGCGCGCACGACCGATCTTTCCACCAACTTCGCGTACACGGTCGGCCAGGACGTGATCCACATCGAGACCGACTGCGCGAGCCGCGGCGTGGTCAGTATCGATCAGCAGACCAGCATCTTCCTGGACAACGACGACCTGGCCGACGTTGGGAATCTTCGATTGCAGGCGGTCGGCACCGGTCTCGTCGAAGAGACTGTCACTCTCGTCGTCGGCTGGACCTTGATCGCGTTACCCGTTCAGCCCGTTCTCGCATTGCGTGCAGATGACGTGGGGCGGTCCCTCCGGGATCAGGGCCTCTTCGCCAGTGAGATCGTCCGGTGGGACCAGTTTCTGGGTGGCTGGTCGAGCCACCTGGTGACACGGTCGAGCAACAACTTCACGGTATCCCCAGTCGAGGGCTACTTCGCCCGCGTGAAGAGTAGCTCTGGGCCGACGTTCCGCATCAGCGGTCTTCCGATCAGCCAACCACAGACCGTCACGGGGCTGGTCACCGGGTGGGACATAGTCGCGGTGCCCTATCCGACGACGTACGTGGCGGAGAGCCTGGGGCAGGCGATGATCGCTCAGGGCTTGGCGGCTCAGCAGATCGTGAAATGGAACGAAGCGCTCGGCGCCTGGTCGGCTCACCTCGTCGGCTGGACAAGCAACAACTTCTCGATTGAGAGGGGCCGCAGTTACTTCGTGAGGCTCACCGCGGTCAACGCGACCGGGGAGTTCAGACCGTAGGCTTGTGTCGCCACCGATAGCTGCTGGGGTGCGCTGTGCTGAGCGTGTGCATCGGCGGCCGCAGAGAAGGCTCACCGGAGCACCACCGCCAGCGCCGTGCCGAGTGCGCTATGCTGAGCGTGTGCATCGGCGGCGGCAGGGAGGGCCGATCGCCTGTGGCGAGCGCCGCTTGTGGCAGTGGTTCAAGCGCGTGCGCTGCTGCCACGAACCTGGAGCTCCTCACCCGCTGTCGCGTACAGGCAGCCGTCGGCGATAGTCGTGAAAGCACGCGGGCGGGAGATCCTTCATCGTGATCAGCCCCGGGGCGGCCTCGAGGACCCGGCGAGCGCAGTTGACGACGATGGCGGCCGTCGACACGTCGCCGTGCACGCCGCCCGGCAGAAGCAAGTGAACGTCGGGGACACCCGCGATGGCGATCTCGTCTCGCGGGTCGGGCGCGCCCAGGGCCATCGTCAACTGGAGGCAGATCCGCTCCACACCCGCGACGAAGCCGCTGGCCGTCTGCCTCACGCCGGCCACGTGCCCCGGGCTCACCGTGAGGTGCTCACCGTGAATGAGCTCGTGGGCGATCACCGGCCCCGTGCTCTCGACGACCCGATCCAGCTCCCAGCCGAGGGCATCGGCGATCATGTGCGCCGACTCCTTCAGGCCCACGTGCCGCACCGTGCCCGCGGCCACCCGCCTCTCGAACTCCTCGACCGGGAGGCCCGCCCCGATCTTCTGCTGGAGCGGCAGCCGCCGCTGGGAGGCATCCACCACCCGCGTGACCTCGATCCTGGTGACGTCCTGGCAGATCCCGCTCAGCACGATCGGCAGGGTATCCATCAGGAAGCCGGGGTTGATCCCGGTGCCCAGGAGGGTTACGCGGTTGGCTCGGGCGACCCGGTCGAGCTCCTGCCCGAGATCCGGATGCTGGGCCCACGGATCGGCCAGCTCCTCGCAGGTCGAGATGGCACTGCATCCGGCCTGGAGAATCGGCACAAGCTGGCTCGACACCCGTGGGAGGTACGAGCTGGTGGCGTGGAAGACGAGGTCGGCGCGCGCCGCGCCAAGGACCGCCGCCGGGTCGTCCGAGACCGGCACGCCCAGGGGCTGGGTGAGGCCAAGAAGCTCGCCGAGATCCCTCCCCACCTTGCTCGGATCGGCGTCGACGGCGCCGACAAGCCGGATCCCCCGCTCGAAGGCCAGCCGGCCAATGCCCGCGCCGATGGGGCCAACGCCATACAGGATCGCGCGAATCGGGGTGGTCATCGTGGGGTGGACACCTCTCTCTGAGTTCCCGGATAGGGCGAGCGGCTCGCCATGTCGTCTTGGCTGCGCAATGGTATTATGATAGTGGTAGGAGGGCTGGAGCAACACCGTGGCGAAGTCAACTCGACAGTGGTACACCTCCGGCGGCGACACCGAGCTCTCGGTCCGGATGTTCGTCGTCCTCTTCCTGCTGACCGCCGTCTACCTGGCGTTCCTCATCGCGCTGTGGCAGGCTGGCCTGGAGCTGCTCCCGCTGGCGCTCGTCGCCGTCGTCCTGGCCGCCTCGCAGTACTTCCTCTCCGACAAGCTGGTGCTCTGGTCCACCGGCGCCCGAATCGTCTCGCCAACGGAGGCCCCGGAGCTGCACGCCCGTCTCGAGCGGCTCGCGGCGCTGGCCGACATCCCCAAGCCACAGGTGGCCATCGTGCGGACCGACGTCCCCAACGCCTTCGCGGCCGGCCGTAGTCCGAGCAGCGCCGTCATCGCCGTGACGACCGGCTTGCTCGACCGGCTCGACCCGCCGGAGGTCGAGGCGGTGCTGGCGCACGAGCTCTCCCACGTCCGAAACCGCGACGTCGCCATCATCACCATCGCCAGCTTCTTGTCGACGGTGGCTTACCTGCTGATGCGCTTCTCGATGTTCGGCGGCTACTCGAGCCGGCGCCGCGACCGGGGCAACGCGGTGGCGCTGGTGTATCTGGCATCCATCGTCGTCTGGGTGGTGAGCTTCTTCCTGATCCGGGCGCTCTCTCGCTACCGCGAGTACGCGGCCGATCGGGGGTCGGCCTACCTCACCGGAGCGCCGTCGCAACTCGCCGCCGCGCTGCTGAAGATCAGCGGGACGATGGCCCGCATCCCCCAGCGCGACCTCCGGGAGATGGAGGGGATGAACGCGTTCTACATCATCCCGGCGCTCAGCGGATCGGGCCTCGCCGAGCTCTTCTCCACGCACCCGGCGCTGGAGAACCGGCTGCGGCGCCTCCAGCAGCTCGAGCTGGAGCTCGAGGGCCGGTGAAGATCTTCGACATCCTGCTCGGGCGAGCCCGGCCGGCGAGGTCACAGCTCGATCGGCTCTTCGCGATCAGTACGGCCCAGTTGACCCTGACGACCGAGCTCCACCTGCGTCCGGGCGAGCGCGCGGGCATCTGCTTTCGGCCGTTGAGCTCGGCCCGCTTCGCCGAGCTGCGCGGTGAGATCGAGCAACTGCTCCAGCTCAGCGCCCGGACGTCGGGGACGGTTGTCCAGACCGAGCTGGACGCCTACGGTTTCCAGTGGGCGCTGATGCAGGATCCGGATTTCGAGGACCTGGTGACGACGATTCACATGGTCAGCCTCTCGTTGGAGGAGCAGGGCGTCGGCGACCGGCTGCTGGCAGCGCTGTTCAAGTTCTTCGACGAGTCACAGCCCGTGTACTGGGTATACAACTACAAGCGCGCGTCATACTACCCCTTCGTCCCGACGGGGGCAAACCGGCGGGATAGCGCCGCCGAGCTGCGGCTGGCGGCGGTGATGAAGAAGGAGCTCCCCGTCGAGGCGGACCAGACGAGATGGTTTCCGCTCTGGGGAGCGCCGGTGTGAGACGACCTAGCCGGGGATCAACCCCTCCTCCTTGAAGAGGTCGCGAGCCTCGTCGAGAGTCGTATCCGGCGGCGGAAGGATCAGATCGCTCTCCACGAGCTCTTCGGGTCCGACGGGCGTCCCCTCGGTGCGGACGGTGGTGAGCATCTGATCGAGCAACCGGAGGAACGCTTCGGCATCCAACTGCGCCGTGGCGGCGACGATCTGGTTGTCGATCTCATTCAGGCGGTCGATAGTCGCCGCCGCGAGTCGGTACTGGCCCTCGGTCGAGATGCGCACAATCATGAGCCCGCACCCCCCTTGCCCATCGTCGCCTCACCGCCGGTCGGCTTCGAGGCAACCCCGACCTGCTGACGCAGGCGCGCCAGCTCTTCCTCGACGCCCTGGGAGATGCTGGCTTTCTCCAGTTCCCGGGAGAGCGAATCTGACCCGGCGGCGCCAGCGCCCGCCGTCAGGTCGGTCAACGTCCCCGAGGCGATCAACTCATCGATCGCCGCCGTCCGGGCGCGCAGCCTCTCCGTCTTGTCCTCGGCACGCTGGACGGCCAGACCGACATCGGCCATCTCCTCCGAGATCCCGCTCAGCGACTCGCCGATCCTCACCTGGGCCTCCGCCGCGGAGTACTGCGCCTTGATCACCTCCTTGCGCGTCCGGAAGGCTTCGATCTTGACCGACAGCCGTTGCTCGGTCGTCGTGAGCTTGTCCTGCTCCTTCTGGAGCTCGGTGATCTGGTTGTCCAGCCCCTGGAACTGCGCCATAATCATCTGCTTCCGTTCCAGGGCGACGCGAGCCAGGTCTTCACGGCCGGCGGTGACCGCACGGCGGGCCTGCTGGTCGAGTGTAGCGATGTTTTCCTGAAGCCGCGCCGCCTGAAGCTCGAGCCGCTTCTTGGCCGTCACCACCTCGACGATCCCCTGCTTGACCTTTTGGAGCAGGTCGAGCTGTCGCCGATACGACTCGTCAAGGGTCAGGTGTGGGTCCTCGGCCCGGTCCAGCATCTGGTTCACCATCGCCTTGATCAACGTGGTGATCCGGGAGATGATTCCCATGGGCGTATCCTCCTCCTCCTCTTCGCGCGCTGGTCCACAGCACGCTCCAAGTATCGCCCCGGGGTGCTCAAAAGTCAACCTACGGGCGGACAAAAAGCTCGTCGACGACGCGGCGTACACCCTGGACGTCCCGCGCCAACTCGAGGACCCGCTGGCGCTCGTCTTCGGACCGAACCACACCATGCAGGAAGACGACCCCGTTCTCGGCGGTCACCTCGAACTGTTCGGTCGGCAGGTCCGGATCCAGGAACAGCGCGGCGTTGACCGCGTCGATGAGATCCTGCTCCGAGCGCGGTTCCGGCGGATAGCCGTGTGCGGGGGGACCAGGGCTCCCCAGCCCGGCCTCGGGGGGAATATAGTGATCACCCATCTGCCACTCTCACTACGCCCACCAGGGCGGGGATTGGGGG
>JACPQP010000200.1 GCA_016190465.1 Chloroflexota bacterium | reverse complement strand
GGGTTGGGGGATGAGGGCCGTTCCCGCGTCAGGCCCACTCAGGAACGGCGGGCGCGAGGGGTCAGGTCAGCCCGGCGGTCGATCGCTGCGGCTCCGGAAACCGCCCCATACACACGTGGTGGGCGAGTCAGCTCGGCCACGCAGGCCACCAGGTTCCGGGCCTCCGCCTCGGTGGCGCAGGTGGTGACGAGCATTAGACCGCGCGGGCTCAGCTCGCGCAGCACGAGCTCGACCTCGTCCGGCTGGACGTGGTACTGGATCGCTCGCCCGGCCGCCTGAATTCTCTTCAGCAGCGGCAGCCAGCGCTCTGCGCCCGTGTTACCGGCGCCGGGGACCCACTGGATGGCGTCGAGCCGGCCCATCTCCAGCAGGATGTCGAGATTGTGGACCGCGCCTGGGCCATCCAGGTGATAGACGCTGTGGTCGAGCCAGTTGACCTCCGAGACGAGGTCGGGCAGCACGAACTGGCGCATCAGCTCCCGCGAGACCATACACATGAAGTCGCAACTGACGGGGTAGGAGGTCCCGCGCGACCAGGTCCGGATCCAGGTGGTGCACCCGTTCTCGGGATCGCGCCGTCGGATCAGGTCGCACTGTCGGTCGAAGACCTCGTGCCAGATCGGGATGAGCTCGTACATCGCCCGCAGCACGGGCTTCGGGTTTTCGAGCAGGTCCACACAGAGCCGCTGGGGTCCCCGCAGAGCGGAGATGGCATCCATGCCGCCGTGGATGTCGGTGAGGCCGACGAGGAACCGCCCCGGGCTGACCTCCAGCGCCGCCTCGATCAGCTCGAGAGTCAGCTTCCACCAGCGGTTGTTCGGGTCGAACCGGAAGCGCCCGACGTCGTTCCAGTCCTCGACGATGGGCAACGACCAGCTCGTCGTCTCCGCGAACTCGAGCGGACAACCGAGGTAGGCGGCGAACACGTCGGGTCCGACGTTGGGAAAGAAGAAAGGGAAAGCTTCCCCGCCATAGTAGGTCGCCCGCATCTGCTGTTGAGCGCTTTCGAGGACCCACTCGACGTCGGTCCACCGGAGCATCACCGGGTCTGGCTTGCGCGGCTCCCAGTTCTCGTAGCCATCCCGCCGGGCCGTCACCGCGATCACCGCGCGGTCGAGGACCTCCCGACTCCACCAGGCCTCCAACCGCTCTCTGGCCTCGGGCCAGTCCTCCTTGAATTCCAACCCCATGCCTGAACCCCCAACGTACCTGGCGTAACCCGCGATGCGACAGCGCCCGGCAGCATGGCCTCTGCCCCCGCCCTGACCGGGCACGAAGAGCGACGGGGGGAGGAGCGTGGGGGGAGGAGCGCTCCTCGCTCCTCCCCCCACGCTCCTCGTCCCACGCTCCTCGTCGTCTCTGCGGTGCGCTCCGTATCTTACCCGTTTCGCCCGGTTTTGGGAATGGGGACTCTGGGAACGGGGACTTTGGGAATAGGGACTTCCGCGGACTCGCGGGCGAACTCCGCCCCGATCTCCAGGGCGAGGTTGGCATCGCCACCGAAGGGGAACAGGATGGGCAGCGTCACGCCCGCCTGCCGGTACTCGCGCAGCTTCGCGAGACACTGCTCGGGGGTTCCGGCCGCGCAAAACGCGTCGACCATGGGCCGAGTGACGAGGGAGGCAGCCGACCAGCGGCCCTCGCGCGCGACGGCCGCGCGCACGGCCGCCACGGCCTCCAGATCGAGACCCGCGCCGGCGGCAACCTCGTCCGATACGCGGCGAGCCAGCCAGTGAGCGAGGTGAGTGCGCACGCAATCATCGATCTGTCCATCCGCGGAGGCGAAGATGTGGACGAGGCACGCCATCTCAAGCTCGGCCGGGTCGCGCCCGGCCCGACGCGCCCCGCGCTCCAGGTGATACCGGCGCTCGGCGATCTCCGTGGGCGCTACCCATAGCTCCAGGATGATCCCATCGGCAAGCTCGCCGGTGAGCTGGGTCATCTTCGGGCCGCGAGCGCCGACATAGATGGGGATGCGAGGACGGACCTGAGGCAGCACGTCCCAGGAGAACGTTCCCTGGAGCTTCAGTTTCTTGCCCTGGCACTCAAACGTCTCCCCGGCCAGCAGCGCGCGTGTCCCGTCGATCGCCTCCCGCATCATCAGCAGTGGCCGCGCGTCCTCGGGATACGATGGCCAGCCGAGACCGGCGCCGAGGCCGAGAATGAACCGGCCACTCGAGATCTCGTCGATCGCCGCCGCCGAGGAGGCCAGGACGTGCAGGTGGCGACTGTGGTGAACGGGCACGATGCACGTGCCCAGGCCGACGCGCTCGGTCACCATCGCGATCGCGCCGAGCGGAGAGAACGCATCTCGCCCGGTGAACAGGTCCTCGGCCACCCAGACCGACTCGTAGCCCGCCCGTTCGGCCCGCCGCGCGAGCTCGATGGCCGCGCGCAGCGGGAGCCAGCTCCCGTCGAACCCCAGACCCACACGCACAGGGCACCTCTTGCTGCAAGTTGCTAGATCACGATCCATCTTGGGAGCGGTGTGAGTTGTTCGGCACTATCCTTGGTGATGAGGACCTCATCCTCATACTGGGGACAGACCCGCGGCTTCCCTGGCACCACCGGCGCAACGGCTATCTCGAGCGCCATGACCATGCCCTCCTCCAGTGTCTCGTCGCTGAAGTCCGAGAAACAGGGAGGCTCGTGCACCATCAGGCCCACCCCGTGGCCGACGCCGCCGGGCGTCCAACCCAGCCTGCCAAGGATGTCCTCCACAACTCGGTAGACTTCGGAGCACTTCACCCCGGGCCGCATCACTTCGTAGGCCGCATCCACCGCGTCCAGGATAGACTGGTAGGTCCTCTTCTCCTCGTCCGTCGGCTCCCGGCCGAACCAGAAGTACCGGCAGCAATCCGCCTGGTACATCCGGTAGCACCCGCCAGCGTCGATGAGGCAGAAGTCGCCCCTCCTCAGCCTCCTCTCCGTCGCCGTGTGCCCGCCGCTCTCCCAGGCCCTTTCCTTGTCTGGGCCGAACATCACCTCCTGCCAGGCGCGGTCTGCTCCCTGTTCGATGTACTCCCGATGGATGATGTTGGTGAACTGTATCTCGGTCATGCCCTCCTCGGCGGCTGCCAGGGCCGCCTGGACGCCCTTCACCGTGGCGTCGGCCGCCTTTCGCATCCGCCGAATCTCCTCCGCTGACTTCACCTCCCTGAGTCGCCAGAGAAGACTCTCCGCGTCGACGAAATCGGCTTCTGGCAGCTTCTTCCTCAGCTCCCCGAAGGGGATCGCGGGGAAGGCGTGCCCATCGATCCCGATCCTCGCCCGAGCAAGGCCTTTCTCGACCAGGCCCCCGGCGAGCAGATCGATCGGGTCGTCCTTCATCCAGTTGGCCGGGAACGTCTGCTTCAGGAAAGCGCTCCCGTACGGACGGATGTCCTTTATCCAGCTCCGCTCCTGCCCCTGGAGGTGGCCGACAACGTAGCGGTGAGCGACGACGAAGGCTTCGGTACTCGTCCCCCCGGGCACGACGGCGTAACCGCCGGACAGGCTCTTCTCCATCTGGCCGACGACCGGCACGTGGTCATACTCATAGCCGATTGGCCTGTGCGAGGCCACGTTGTTGCCGTAGAAGAAGCCCGTGACGTAACCGAAGTTGACCGGGCTGGAAACCAGCAACGCATCGACGCCAGATTCGTCCATCAGCTTGTGGCAGCGATCCAGGTCCATCAGAACAGACATGTCGTACTCCTCACCATGACAGGCGCACAAGTGCGGCCGCAGGACTGAGCGGACTGCCGGTTAGCAGGCGGCATCACTGCCGCCTGCCACCGGGCGTGATCGGACCCCTACTTCCTGGCGCGGCGTGCGTCGAGGAGCTGCTGGATGATCGGGTTGGCCTCGTCCAGAGCTTCCTTGGCCGACGTCCCCTTCAGCATCTTGTCGAAGGCGGGGCCGAGGGCCTTGTTGGTGATCTCCAGCCGTCCATACGTGGTCACCGCCAGAGAGGCGCCCACTTTCATGCTCTCGATGAAGACCTCGGGGTTCTTGACGTTGAAGTTCTCCCTGGCGTAGCGCACCCAGTGCTTCTGGATCATGTCGGGGGTGTTGTTCATCCGGCCGCTCCTGGGGATGTGCTTCTGCCCGTCGTCGGACGTGATGAACTTGATGAGCTGCCAGGCTTCGTCCTGCTGTTTGCTCTTGCTGAAGATACCGTGCCCGATCGGGTTGCCCCAGGCGGCGCGCCCGCCCTTCTTGCCTACCGGGTGGGTCACCACCTCGTAGTTCACGCCGCCCGGCTTCACCGCCCTCGCACCCCACATGGGCGGCAAGGACCAACTGCCGTCGTAGAATATGGCTACGTTGCCCCTCGCCAGTCCGATGGTGCCGCCCCCGAGATCCTGTGGCGTCGGCATGAACTTGTGCTTGTTGAACCCCTCGACGATGATCTTCTGGCACAGGTCGACGATGACCGGGTCGTTCCAGTTCGCCTTCACCGGCTCCACCATCTTGTCGTACTCCAGGACCCCCTCGGCGCGCCAGAAGGGAAAGTAGAAGTTGACCCAGCCCTGGGTCTGGAAGCCGAAGATCTTCGCCTTGGCGTCGGTCAGCTTGATCGCCTTCTCGATGAGGTCCTCGTTCGTCCACCCGTCCTTGGGATGGGGCACGCCGGCCTTGTCGAACAGCTCCGGGAGGTAGAAGATGGCACTGATCCCGGTGTCGGCCGGCGCCATGTACGTCTTCCCCTCCCAGTAGCAGTAGTACTTGTACATCGGGAGGTCTGGCCAGGGGGCGTTCCAGTTGTCCCGCTTGCGGTAGTCGTCCAGCGCGACGTGGTGTCCATTCAGGACGTACTCCTGCCAGTCGAAGGGCATAATGTAGAGGACGTCGGGCGCCGTACCCCCGGCCACGGTGATCTGGAGCTTCTCCATGTAGTTCCCGACGAAGTCCTCACCGGTGAGCTTGATCTTCCCCTCGTTCGCCTTGTTGAAGTCCACGACGATGGCGTCGTAGACCTCCTTGTCGAAGGCGCTCGGCCAGACCGAGATCCTGATGGAGACCGGAGCGACGGCGGCCGGCTTCGACACCGGCGTCGGCTGAGGGACGGGAGTCGGCGCGGCGGTCGGGGCCGCGGCGACTGGCTTGGCCGTCGGCTGCGGCGCCGGCGGAGCGGTCGGAGCTGCCGCTGGCTTGGGCGCCGCGGTCGCCGTCGGAGCGGCCGGCGGCTTGGGCACCGGCGTCGGCGTCGGAGCCGGCGCGCACGCGGCCAGCACGCTGCCCAGGCCCAGCATCGCGGTCCCCGCGATGAACGCGCGGCGCGTCCTCTTCTGGTTGCGGATCGATCCTGTCGTCATCTCACTCCTCCTGACCTACGGGCGAACACGGGGGCTCGCCTCTACTCGCGTCTTCGGACGCCTGTACCTCCCACGGTGATACGACTCTGGTTTCAGCAGACATATCTTGGACTCCGCTCCCGCCCTTGCCGCCGGCGGCGCTCGCGGCAGGCTCATCGGTACTTTCGACCTCATCACTCCTCCTTTCGTCACGTCTCGATCGCCCTTCTATGGCTGGTCCTCCAGCACCGTACAGCGATGTTGAGCGGCGACCTCACCCCTCGCCCTTTTCCCCTTAGCCGACGCGGGAAGGGGAGCAGTTCCCCCTCCCCCACTTCGCGGAGAGGGGGAACGGGGAGAGAGGAATCCACCCCATCCCCGAAACCTGCCCACTCTTGAGGGCAGTCCCCCTCCCCGCGTCGGGGAGGGGTTAGGGGAGAGGTCCGGACCCGGCTCGATACTTCCGGAATCCCCTCTAACGCCCGGCCAGCCCGGTGAGCTGGATGCCCCGGACGAACTGGCGCTGGGCGACGAAGAAGACGACGATGACCGGCGCGACCATCAGCGCCGTTACCGCCATCACCCAGCCCCATTCGTTTGGATACCCGAACGCTCCGCCCGCGGCCGACGGGGCGAACCAGCGCAGGCCCAGCGCCAGTGTGAACTTCTCGCTGGAGCTGAGGTAGATCAGCGGCCCCATGAAGTCCATGTAGTTCCCGAGGAACGCGAAGATGGCCACCGTCGCGATCACCGGCTGGGAGAGTGGCATGAGGACCTGCCAGAAGATCCGGAAGCTCCCGGCGCCGTCGATCCGGGCCGCCTCGTCCAGCTCGTAGGGCAGGGAGCGGAGGAACTGCCGCATCAGGAAGATGAAGAAGCCGCCACCGCCAAGCCAGTCCGGCACGATCAACGGCAGGTAGGTGTCCAGCCAGCCGATGTCGCGGAAGAGCAAAAACCGGGGGACGAGGGTGACGATGCCGGGGAGCATCATCGTCGCCAGCGCCACGGCAAAGACGAAGTCCCGGGCCCGCCACCGCAGCCGCGACAGGGAGAAGCCCACCAGCGCCGACGACAGGACGGTTCCCAGGGTCCCGGTGACCGAGATGACCATCGAGTTCTGGAAGAAGAGCGGGATAGCCGACTGCTGGCCGATCTTGAGCACCTGGAAGATGTCGACGTAGTTGCTCAGGTGCACGGGGTTGGGGATCCACTGGATCGGGTGAGTGAACACCTGGTCGGCCCTCTTCAGCGAGGTGGACAGAACCCAGAGGATCGGGATGGCGAACGTGATGCCCGCGGCGATCAGGACCAGGTGCAGTATGCCGTGGGACAGCAGGGTCCGCCCGGCCGTGGTGCGGTGCCAGCGAGTTGCCAGCGCCGGCCGAGCCGCCGCTACCGAATGCCCTGCCGTCGGCTGCGCCATCTGATCACCCCTCCTTCAGCTCCGTCTCGTAGTAGACCCACTGGCGGCCCAGCTTGAACTGGAGGAACGTGAACGCCAGGATGATCCAGAACAGCAGCCAGGCCAGCGCAGCGGCGTACCCCATACTGAAGTACTGGAAGGCGTTGCGGTAGATGTAGAGCACCTTGAAGAGCGTCGCGTTGTCCGGGCCGCCGGCGGTCATCAGGAACGCGGCCGTGAAAATCTGGAACGAGCCGATGATGCCGATGACCAGGTTGAAGAAGATCACCGGGCTGAGCATTGGGAGGGTGACCGACCGGAACCGCTGCCAGGTGCTGGCGCCGTCGATGGCCGCGGCCTCGTGCAACTCCCCCGGCACCGCCTGAAGCCCGGCCAGGAAGATCACCATCTGGGGCCCGATGGTCCAGAATGTCATGACGATGAACACCGGCTTGGCCAGGTCCGGCTCCCAGAGCCAGCGGGGACCCTCGATCCCCAGCATCGCCAGCGTCTGGTTGAGCAACCCGAACTCGCTGTGGAGGATCTGGAGCCAGATGATCGAGCTGGCCACCGCCGGCGTGACCGCGGGAAGGTAGAAGATCGTCCGGTACGCCGACACGCCGCGGAGCGGCTGGTTCAGCGCCAGCGCCAGCGCCAGCGCCAGCATCAGGTGCAGCGGCACGCTGATGAAGGTGTAGAAAGCGGTGTTGTACAGGGAGAGCCCGACGTACTTGTCCCCGATCATCTTGACGACGTTGCCCAGGCCGACGAACTTCGGTGGCGCCAGCAGGTTCCAGTCCATGAACACCAGAGCGATCGAGTAGCCCAGCGGGATGACCCAGAACGCCAGAACGCCGAGGATGAACGGCGAGGCGTAGAGGAAGCCCTCGATCTCCGCTCGCACCTGGCGGCTCGATCGCCCGGTCCAGAAAGGCAGCCGCCTGGCCACCAGATTCGTCTGACTCATCGGCTCTCCTCACCTCCTGGGCGGGCGCATCCGAATGCGCATATTCAGCGGGCACGTCTCCGGCGTGTACATCCGCGAGAACGGTCCATCTTTCGTGACGGCGTGGGGCGGCGGGACCACCTGCTCCTCCCGGGGCCGGCCCAGCGCCTTCATCGGGGGGCAGTAGTCGTACGGGAACCGGGAGACCGTGCTGACCGCCAGGTGCTGGGGGTCGAACACGCACTCCCACACGATCTCGCCCTCCGGCGTCACCTCGAAGACCCGGCAGTTGTACGACTCGACGGTCAGCGTGTTCCCGTTCGGCAGCCGCTGCACGTTGCTGGTGTAGGGAGTGAAGAAGCGGGACCCATCGCCATAGCGCCAGGGGATCTCAAAGGTCACCGGATTGATCTCGACGAGGTGCGATCTCGCGAACTGCCCGAGGGAGATGATCGACCCGGGGACGCCGTTGTCGACCAGCAGGATGTTTCCGGCGCCGGGCGCTCCCTTCGGGATCATGCGGGGGCCGTGCTGGCCGGCAAGCGGTATCCTGGGGTCGGACCGCCAGACGATCTCCCCGGACTGCCGGTCGACGATGAAGATGAAGCCCAGCGTGCGAGGGCTCACCAGCAAGTTCCCCGGCCGGAAGCGCAGGTCCCCGGCGTCGTGCCACTGGTTCTCCGGCAGCTCCTGGAGGCTGTTGAAGTGGGTCCAGGTGGGGTACTCGTCGATCTCCAGGTACTGGTTCATGTCCAGGTGCTCCCAGGACTTCCAGTCCCAGACGATCTCTCCGGCCGGAGTCACCTCGACGATACGCCCGGCCACGTAGTCGACCCGGCGCCGGCGGATCGGGTCGGCGATCCGCTGCATGTACTCCCAGGGGACCCTCTCGGTGAGCGTGATGTAGGTATTGCCGTTCGACCGCCGGACCGTCGTCACTCCCCACACGCCGTAGGCTTCGGCCAGCTTCACGCTCTCGGGGGGCTCGTACTGCCACACCAACTCCCCATCCCAGTTGTACTCCCGCACCCGCGACATCTGGATCCCCTTGTCGCTCATCACGGGCTGGCCGAGGAGCAGGTTGCCGTTCGGGAGCAGCTTGGGCTCGCGGTAGGACCGCTGGTCCCAGCGGTGCACAGTGCGGCCATTCATGTCCACCAGCTCGACGCCGAAGTCCTCGTACTGGCCGTAGAAGTCGACCAGCGTGTAGCCGCTCGCGCACCGCTCGGGGTCGTAGACCGTGGTGCCCAGAGGAAACACGGTGTGCATAGACGGTGCCCTCCTCGCCGTAAGTGGCCAGCGACCGGCCTGCCGGCCAGTGTCGGTTGCAGACCGACGACCAGATACCTGGATATAGCACGAGGGCGTGTCTCCCGCCCGCTCACCCGGGCGCTAACCAGGACGGTCTGGTTCGCCCAATGCGTCCCGCCACACTTGTGGCGCGATTATAGTTGAATCCTCCCGGACGGTGACCGGCCAGGCGCCATTGTCGCGCCATCCTCGCGCCATCCCTGCACCGGGGAAGTGATACCCTATAATAGTCGTGGACCAACACGGCAAGACGTCGCGGAGGAAGCGGTGAGTCACCTGGTACGTATCGGGTTCATCGGCTGCGGAAACCACGCCAGCCAGAACATCTACCCTGCCCTTCGTCTGGGGATCACTGGCTCGCCCACGGTGACCGATCCCATTGGGGAGTTGGTCGCCTGCTGCGATCTCGACGAGAGCCGGGCCAGGCGGAATGCCCGAGTGTTCGGGTTTCAGCGTTGCTATGCCGATTACCGCACTATGCTCGACAAGGAAGACCTGGACTGCGTCTTCGCGATCATGCATCCACGTATCCAGGCCAGGATCGCGATCGATTGCCTCGAGGCCGGCAAGCCCGTGTTTGTCGAAAAGCCGCCGACCGAAACGCTGGATGACGCTTCCGCCGACAAGGAAGCCTGTGAACGGTCCGGTCAGTTCGTGATGATCGCCTTCATGAAACGGTTTTCTGAGCCCTACCGGCGGACACGTGAGCTGATGCAACGACCAGAGTTCGGACTGCCAACGGCTTACGAGGCTCGCTACAACTTCGGACGCTATGTGGCGCCCGAGGTCTACGACTTTCTCAACGCGTTCTCCTGTCACCACCTGGACCTGGCCCGGTTCTTCATGGGTGATGTCGCGAGCGTCTACGCCCTGTACGCTTCGCGCTCGGGCGGAGTCACGGGCCGGCCGCGGACCTACGCCGAGGTGCTGAACGGCCGCGACCGCGCGATCCCACAGGAAGAGGCCTGGTTGCTGAGCCTGCAATTCACCAGCGGGGCAATCGGTTTCTTGCAGACGAACTGCCTGGAGCGGGTGCAGGAGCGAGTCACGATCACCGGCCAGGGAAGCTGGGTCGTCGTCGACGATTGGCGGCGGGTGACTGCGTATCTTGGCAACACCGAGATCCCCTACTACTGGGAGCCGAACGATCAGGTGCCGACTGACCGTCTGGACCTGCGAACGCTCCACGGGTACACCGGCGAGGTGCGCCATTTCGTCGAGTGCGTGCGCGATCGCCGAGTTGCTACTCCAAACATCGACGACGGCATCGCCCACCTGAGACTGGAGCAGGCGGCAAAGCGCTCGGCGCTTGCTGGCCGCCCCGTAGCGCTGTCGGAGATTGGGTGACCAGAGACGAGGTGACTGAGGAGGACGGGATGGACCCGCTGCGCGTTGGGTTTGTCGGCTGCGGCGAGCATGCCCGGATGAGCCTCTATCCCAGCCTGCGCGCCGCCTTTGGTGGGGCACCCGCGGGACTGCCGGCGCTGGTGCTGACTCAACAGGGTCGACGGCAGGTGCCCCTCCGCGCTGAGCTGGTCGCGTTGGCCGATCACAAGCGCGATCTGGCCGAGCGGGTCGCTGCGTTCCACAGCGTCCGCGCTGTCTACACCGACCACATCACGATGCTCGATCGGGAAGACCTCGACGCGGCGATCGTGTGCATCCACCCGCGGCGTCAGGCGCAGGTGGCCATCGATTGCCTGGATCGAGGCGTCCACGTGTGGGTCGAGAAGCCACCGGCCGAGTCGCTTGGGGAAGCGCAGGCGATGGCCGATGCGGCGAGGCGCGCGGGGAAGTACCTCGCGGTCGGCTATATGAAGCGGTTCTCGTACCCGTATCAGCGAGCGAAGGCGTTCACCAGACGTCCCGGTTTTGGTGAACTATCGATCTTCGAGTCGCGCTTCACCTACGGTCCGTACCCGGTCGAGGTCTACCACTTCCTCAACGGCTTCGCGACTCACCACCTCGATCTCTCACGCTTCTTCATGGGGGAAGCCGAGTCCGTTTACGCTGAACGGCTCGTCCGAGGCCGGGGGCTCGAGGGATACGCGATTACGTTGCGCTTCGCCAATGGCGCTATCGGCCTGGTGAGCGTCAACTGTCTGGAGGGCGAGCACAACAACTGGAGTGAGCGGGTCACCGTCGTCGGCACAGGCGGGAAGGTATTCATTGAGAACTGGCGCCGGGTAGTCGGGTTTCTCCCCGGCGATCCCCAGACCTACTACTGGGAACCGGAAGACATCCGTCCAGCCGACGACCAGAACAGCCTGGCCATCCACGGTTTCGTCGGTGAGCTGCGTGATTTCATCGAAAGCATTCACCACGGAGTCGTGCCATCATGTGGTATCGAGGACGGCATCGCCGCGCTACGCCTGGAGCGGGCGGTGCAGCTCTCGGTGGAGCGTGGCGCGAAAGTATCGCTGGCCGAGGTGAATGGCGGTGAGGACTGATTCCCGTCGCTTTGACGAGGTGACCGGCGAGACGCGAGGCGACGAAGGTGGGGGCACCCCAAGGGCATCCGCGAAACCGGACTCACGCTTTCGCCTCGGCATCGCCGGTTACGACCTCTGGCCGCACGCGGTCAACTTCTGCCGCGCCCTGGCCAACGTCGATTTTGCGCACATCAGCGCTGTCTGGGACGAGGATCCGCGCCATCTGGCGCGCCTCGTTGAACTGACCGGTGCCGCGGCCTACACCGATCTTCACGCTTTTTGCCGGTCGGATGTGCAGGGTGTGATCATTACCGCGCGGACAAGCTGGCGCGCCCACATTGCCAGGGCCATGGCTGCGGCGGGCAAGCACATCCTCTCGGACAAGCCGATGGCGATGACGACCACCGAGTGTCTAGAGATCCTCCACGCTTGTCGTCAGGCTGGCGTCGTCTTGATGGGCGGCTACAATTTCCGCTTCTGGAACACCTGGCGCCTGATGAAGAAGGTGATGGAGACTGGCGAGCTGGGCGAACCGCTGCACCTCTACTGCGCCTATAACACCGGTATGGTCCGACGCAGCGAGTGGGAGGACACGTACGATTCCTACTGGACGGACCCGGCAGCTACGCCGGGTGGCGGCTGGCTGACTCACGGCGACCACGCGATCGATCTGACGCGTTGGCTCTTCGGCGTCGAGTTCATCGAAGTGCTCGCCAACATGCGGAAGCTCCGCTATCCCCAGTATGCGGTCGAGGACTACGGGGTCGCCCACTTCGTGCTGAGCAACGGCGGCACAGCGGTTGTCCATTCCGATGCGATCTCCCCTTCCATTCGGTTGGAAGTGGTGGTGATCTGCCAGAATGGCGGGATGTCCTACACAATCAAGCCAGAACCCCGGCTGAAGGTCTGGGGCGCCCCCTCGTTAGGCGCTAATACTGTCGAGTATGCCGTACCGGAGCACTGGCTCGATGCGTTGCGCGAGATGACCCGCGCGTTCGTCCAGTCGGTGGCATCCGGGGCACCGCCGCCGATCACCGGCGAGGACAACATGCGGGTGATCGAAGTGGTCGAGGCAGCCTACCGCTCGGCTCGAGAGGGACGTGGCATCGTCATCAACCACGTCCCGGCGGGGTAGCGACAATCGCACCCACGAGGATGCGCCAGGACGGAATACGGGCCAACCGCGAAGGGGCGCCGGGCGATCACCCCGATCGCCCCAGCACCCGCAGCGCATTGCCTCCCAGCACCTTCTCGACCTCGCCCGGCCCCAGGAATGGCGCCTCGCGGAGCGATCGAACCAGATCGGCATAGGTGTACTCCCCATGCGCCTTCGTGGCGTAGGGCCAGTCCGTTCCAAAGAGGATCCTGTCGGCGCCGGCCCCCTGGACCAGAGCCTCGACGATCCGCAACGCGCTCCAGTAGGGGTAGCGGTCGTCCGGCTGGATGAAGTGATGGTACGCCGCGATGTCCGCGTACAGGTTCCCGTGCGCACGGATCAGCTTGATCGGCTCCTCGATCCGCTCCAGTCGGAGCGGCCCGGCGGGGTCACCCGGCTCGCGCAGGTTCAGCCACCCGTAGTGGGCCAGCACCATCGGAACGTCCCCGTATTCGTCCGCCGTCCGGTGAATGCCCTCGGCGAAGTGCGCGTAGTTGCGGTACTTTCCCTGGAGACTCGGGGCGAACCAGGGCTGCCCCATCAGCCGGTAGACCAGGTCGATGACGCAAGGCTTGCGTCGCTCGCGCAGCATGGCGAAGATGGGCTCCCAGCGGGGATCGTCCATCGGCGTCTCGACCTGAGCGATGAATAGCTTCAGCCCGGCGGCGCCCCCGTCCAGGTCGCGCTCGGCCCGCTCCACGTAGCCGGGGACACGCGGATCGATGGAATCGGCAAACCAGTAGAACCGGTCCGGGTGCTCGCGCCAGGCCCGGAGGTAGCACTCCCGCGTCTTGTAGTGCTGGAACGCGGCCAGATCTCGGCCGCGGCGCTCGGGCGAGAACTGAAGGCTGATGTCCACCGCGGTGTAGGCGAGGAGAAAGGCGCGGTCGATGCCTGCCTCGTCCATCTGCCGCAGCAGGTCGGCTGCTCCCCCACCGCCACGGATTCCCCAGCGCGGAAAGGTCTCCGGGGCCCCGGGGACCGAGGTGTCGAAAACGTGGACGTGCGAGTCGATGAACACTTTGCCCTCCCTCTGTGGTTGCAATGACGAAGTGAGGCTGAAGGAGTT
>JACPQP010000205.1 GCA_016190465.1 Chloroflexota bacterium | reverse complement strand
GTTGATGGCGCGGGCATCGTGCCCGAGCGCGTTGTAGTGCACTCGCCCCTTCCCGAAGCTCTTCACGTAGAGCAGCGGGCGGCCTTCGGCCGAGGCGAGGACGTGGATGTCCGGGCCGAGCGGACCCTCCCCCAGGTGACGAAGCTCCCTGGATGGCCGGCCCTTGGCCAGCTCCGCGGCGACTACGGCGAACTCCGCGACGTTGCCCTCCTGCTCGTACAGCTCGTCCTGGATTTCGAAGTCCTCGATCCCCGTGGTGATCGGGTGCGACCGATCGTCGACGGTGACCGTGAACGTCTTGAACGGGTGGTGTCGCAGGAACCGGCTGCCGATCATGGCCAGGTAGGCCGGCGCGTTCCAGAAGGTGGCCGTGGCCCCGTGGATGCCGACGAAGCCTTTCCCTTCCTCAATCGTACCCAGTAGCGCCGCCACCTGCTCCTCGCCGGGTTGAAAGAAGGTCGTGTAGTTCACGATGACGTCGTAACCAGCCAGGTCGGCAGCATTGAGCACGGTCAGGTCATCGGTCATCGTCACGTCGAGCCTCCCCGACGCCCTCAGGAAGCCGGAGAGCAGCGACCGGTGTTCCGGCGAGTCGTGGTAGGCCGGCCCGCCCACCAACGGCAGTACCCTGATGGCTTCAGTAGGTGCCGTGCTCGTGAGCCATCTCGACGACGAACTGATAGTTGTCCAGGCTGACGTTGTTGGGTAGCGAGTGGTCCGACGCGAAGATGTAGCCGCCGCCACGCTTGGCAATGGGTACCTTGGCTTTCACCTCCTCTTCGATCGCCTCCCGGGACACGCTGAAGGTCCGGACGTCCAGCCCGCCCTGGATCACCAGCCGGTCGCCGAACGTCTCCTTGATCTCCACCAGGTCCATCCCGGCCTTGACCTCCAGGGGGTTGAGCCCGTCGAAGCCGGCCTCGACGAAGTCGGGCACGAGCGGGCGCACGTAGCCACACGAGTGGAGCATCACCGGCATCCCCAGCGAGTGAAAGTAGTCGCAGATTCGCCGGTGCTCCGGGAAGAGCAGCTCGCGGTAGACCTCCCGCCGGAAGAAGGTCCGTCCCTTGTAGCCCAGGTCGACGGCCATCTGTGCCCCGTCGCAGTTGAGACCCATCTGCCGCATCAGCTCGTAGTTGCCGATGACCAGGTCGGCGTGGGCGTGGAACATGTCGCGCATCCACGCCGGGTCGTCCAGCATCGCCATCCAGGTGGTGGCCTGTCCCAGCAGGGGCCAGACCGCCTCGTAGGACTCTCGGGTCGAGTAGTACAGAAAGACGTCCTTGGGACGGTGCTTCTGGTACAGCTCCGCCGTCGAATCCTGCGGAGTGGCGGCAAGACGACTGATCGGCTGAGTGATTCGAGCCTCGTTGGGAACCAGACGACCTCTCAGTCGCTCCCAGTCGTCGCGGGTCTTGATGGGGTGGTCAAGCCAGTGGGGAGTCCAGCCGCCCTGGGTGCGCAGATCCTCCCGAGTGATGCCGTTCGAGTCGACGTAGACGCGATGCTCGTCAGTCTCCTCGATCAGGTTCTCGGGGAACTGAAGCGTCCAGTCCACGCTCACCGCCCGACAGTCGTAGCCGAAGTAGTCGGCCGGCTCGACGTCGGACGGAAAGCCCTCCCGCCGCCAACGCTTGACGGTCTCGCCCCAGGGGCTGTCGACCAGCCCCACCCGATCGGGAACCTCGTGCCGAAACAGCGCTTGGATGCGTTCCCGGGAGTTCATTGTCCTCGAACCTCCATCTGCAATCTGCCGACAGACGGCAATCTATCGCAGGCACGGTACCCTGTCAAGAGGACTTATCGTCATTCGATCATCGCACATGGCCATGTCGATTCCCTCGCTCGGCTTCCCGCATGTAGCGCAGGCTCTCCCGCGCGACCGTCGCGGGATCCGACGAGTTGTCGACCGCCTCGACCGAGACGTAGCCCGCGTAGCCGATCTCGGTCAGCGTTTGGAAGATGGGGACGAAGTCCGTCAGGCCATAGCCCGGCCCTCGGAGGCTCGCGTCGTTCGCGTGGAAGTGGGCCGCGTAGGGCGCCGCCGACCGCATCAGCTCCGGCAGCGGCGTTGGCTCCGCGCACATGCTCTTCACGTCGAGGACCATCCGCAGGGCGGGGCTGTCGATCTCCCGGAAGCAGGCACCACATCTGGCTCGCGATGGTGAACAGCCGCCAGCATACGCTCAGCCCTGGTGGCCCCGGGCAGGCGCGAGATCATCGGTGCTACCTCCGTCGTGTTCGTGTCCTGAAAGGGTGTCTGGCGCTGCGCCATTCAGACAGAGGGCGAGAACCTCCTCCCTCAAACCGCCGCACTCCGCAGCGCGTCGCCCCGTTCCGAATGTCCTCCCCTGAGCGCCCAAGGGGAGAAGGCGAAACACAGCCCCAGCCCTCTCCCGCCTTGATGCAGGCGGGGCTTGGGGCCGGGAAGCTTTTTCACACTCTCTCAAAGGAACGGAGCGTCAAGCGATCGGGTCGGAGATCGAACAATGGCCAAGACATCCGGTATCAGTTGTCCACCTCGCCAGTCCGCCGCTACGGCATCCTCGACGGTCGGCCTGCCCTCTGGATGCGTGGCGGGGGGCAGGTCGTAACGCCCGTAGATCCAGTCGCGCAGGCGGGCGCTGTGGCGCCAGCCGTGCCAGTGCAAGCCGTTGAGGATCTTGATCGCCTCTCCGCCGCTGGCAGCGCTGACGCCGGGCTCCCGGTCGTCTCGAATGGCGCGGAAGAGGTCGGCCAGTTGGGCCCGGATCCGGCACTTCTGATCGTCTGGGCTCCACGGCGCGTAGGGTGGCTCGTCGAGCACACGGAGATGCGCCCCCAGGTCGCGATGCAGGGCCGCGTCAAGCCGTTCGCTCTTCAGGTGGAAGTCGAGGGTTCTCAACCAGGGGACGTCCGAGGAGATCTCCCCCTCCGCACCGACGATCTCCAGGCGGCGCGTGCCGGTCGGCGCGTCACAGCACGTGGTGCAGAACAGCTTCCCGCAGGAGCCGTCCCGAAACTTCACCAGGCCGTAGCCCAGGTCCTCGACCTCAATACTCGGGTGCAGGATGTTCGCCCAGTACCCGTAGGCCAGATCGACCTCCCCGAGCAGCCAGGTATACTGGTGCCAGGTGTAGATGGCCTGGTTCGCGAAGACGCCACCGCCCTCGAAGGCCCACGTCCCGCGCCAGGGGCCCGTGCGGTAGTATGCCGTGGTCCGAAGATAGAAGTCCACCAGGTAGCTGAAGCGAATCGATCCCAGCGCCGGGAGCACCCGCTCCTTGACGAAGCGGTGGATCGGGTTGGCCAGCTCTGAAGAGACAGTCATCTTGACCCCGGCCGCCCGAGCGGCCACCAGCATCTCGTGTACCTCGCCCGCGGTCAGCGCCATCGGCTTTTCCACGAAGACATGCTTGCCGGCTCTCGCCGCGGCGACGGCGATGCCCGCGTGCAGGTAGTGAGGCACCCCGATGGTCACTACGTCGACGTGCTCGTCGGCCAACAGGTCGGCGTAGTCCGGGTACCAGGTGGAGACGCCGGCCTGAGCCATCCGGCGCCGGGCCGCGGACTCGACCGGGTCCGAGACGGCCACCACCGCGCAGTCATCCGCCAGCCCGCCGAGCGCTTCGACGTGGGACGCGGATATCCCCCCGCAGCCGATGATGCCGACCCCTAGCTTTCCGGCCACGGCTATGCCCCCCTGGTTGCAAACTGTGGCAGGTATGGCGCGTGAGCGCTCAGCAGGTCGTCCAGCATCGACCGGGCGTCGGCGGTGGACCGGATCAGCGGGTCGGCCATCAGCGCTCGTAACGCCAGCGCTCGATCGCCGGCGAGCGCGGCCGCCGTCCCCAGCTCGTACTCAGCGGCGATGGCCGAGAGGTGCGCCGCCAGCGGGGCCGGAAGTGGCCCCATCGCCAGCCCCTGGACACCGAAGCCGCTGACCAGCGCTGGAATCTCGATGATGGCGCCCCTGGGCAGGTTCGGCACGTGTCCCTGGTTCGGGACGTTCACCACGAAGCTCGACGCGGTGTCGGTCACGATGGCTGAGATGATGTCGACCACCTGCTCTCGCTCGTGGCTGGCCAGCGCGGCGGTCGGTTCCCGTCCGTCGGCCACCCGTCGAACGCGGGCCAGGTCAGTCTGCCGCTGCGCGAGGATGCGTTCGGCCGGCCAGGCCTGCTGGCCGTACCGCTTCCCCCCATCCGTCGCGGCGGTCAGGTAGGCGGGGAAGAACTCCCCCAGGTGCTTGTCGACTGGTTCGGGATACAGTCCGAAGCGGTCGAATAGCTCCCGGCTGATCGGCTCGATGCCGGGGTCGAGCCTGGTCAGCCGCTCCCGGAAGGCCGGATAGCCGTCACGACTGTCGACACGGAGGGCGGTGATCCAGGCGGCGTGGTTCAGGCCGGCCATCTGGGTCCGAACGGACTCCCGGGGTACATCGAGGACCCGGGCGATGAACCTCTCGGTGCCGAGATAGCCCGGGCAGAGGCCGACGACCTTGGTCCTGGTGTGTTGGCTGATGCCCAGGCAGCACATGCTCATGGGGTTGGTGTAGTTGAACAGCCAGGCGTCAGGGCAGGCCTCCTCCATCTGCCGGGCGATTCGAACGATCGGCGGGACCGTCCGGAGGGCCCGGGAGAGCCCACCGGGGCCGACGGTGTCGGCCGAGGTCTGGTACACGTGGTACCGGAGCGGGATCTCGACGTCAATCCGCCGAGCCTCCAGGCCACCCACCGAGATGGTCGTGATGACGAAGTCGGCGCCGTCCAACGCTCGACGGGGGTCGAGGCTGGTCGCCACCTGGATATCGGCCCGCCGCTCATCCCGCAGCCGCCCCGCGATTCGGGTCATCAACGTCAATCGAGGCTCATCGACGTCGTGGAGCACCAGCGTGCTCCCGGCCAGCGCTGGCCGCTCCATCAGGTCCAGCATCACCGACGGGGTAAAGACGAGCCCCCCGGCCCCCACGATGGTTATGCGCTTGGCGGGCATAGTTCCTCCTAGCCTACGAGTCGCTCGCTGGCGCGACGGTATATCTCATCCAGCACCCGGCGCTTGTCCGCGTCGAGCTCGAAGCTCGACACCGCCAGCTTTTCCCGTACTCGCGTCCGGGCCAGTTCGCGCACGTCCCTCTCCTGGTGGGTCTGCCACGCCTTGACCGTGCGACGCTCGAACAGGTCCGGCGTCCAGAACTCATCGCGGAAGTGGGAGAGGGTGCTTTCGTGCAAGAGATACTCCCCGCCAGGCGCGGCGGCCGCGATCACGTCGAGCGCCAGCGCCTCCTGGTCGAAGCGAATGCCCCGGACCAGGCGCGAGGCGTAGTTCCGGATCTCCACGTCAAGCATGAGTTGCTCCGGGCTGAAGACCTGGTCCAGCGCCAGGATGCCCGCGCCGCTGAAGCTGCGCGAACCCGCCAGCGCGCCGAAGGCCGCCGACGCAGCCTTCTCCGCCGCTGCTTGCAGACCAGGCCGCTTGGCCATCGTCCGGAGGGAGCGGGTACCGATGCGGTGTCCGTAGAAAGCGTTGACCCATAGGCCCATCAGGTCGCACAGGTTCTGCTCCGGGGAGCCATAGACCATATTGGCGTAGCGCATGTCGAAGGCGAACGCCATAACGCTGAAGGTGGCGGGGGCGTCGGGATCGATCAGCTTGAGGACGACGTAGCCCCCCAGGGCCTCGGCGATCGATTGGACGAACGCGCCGCGGAGGTGGATCGGGGCGTCGACGCCCATAATGGGCATCGAGCTGGAGCTGTGGCTGACGTTGGCCCGGCGGCGGAAGTGCAGAACTGCCTCGAGCGATTCTCCCACCAGCCGCAGCGGACTGACCACGTAGAGGGGCAGATGGAAGTCGTGTCCCATCACCTGGTGCATCGCGTAGAGGAACTCCAGTCCGGCGATTGGGCAGGGGTTCACAAATCCCCGTCCGTGCCGGCTGTGCTCGCAGGCGACCTTGTACTCAAGCAGGGCCATCAGCGGCGCCGGGACGTCCAGCACCACGGCCGGAATCCGCCCGCGCACTCCCTCCTCGTCAAGGGCGTCGACGAGACGCGTGCCGAGGATGAGGTCGTCGAGGGTGATGGGTCGGACCTGGTCGGTATCTGGGTCAACCCAGAAGTGCGGGCCACCGCTAATCGTCAATCTGATGTCCCAGGGAGCCCGCCGCCCCGGTGCCTTCCCGTCACTCCTCGCCTGCCGACGATAGGCCGTGGCGTGCTCCTCGACGAGCCAGGGAGCCAGGTGCAGCCGACCGCGCTCGACCCGGGCGCCGTCGTGGAGCGTGAGCAAGCCGATGATCTCCTTGTTATCCACGGCGAGTCCAACCTCGTCGAGGATCCGGAGCGCCGCTTCGTGCATCGCCTGGAGATCGGCCGGGGATGGGCCGCTCGCCAGCTCGGGGAGGAGTCGGAACGGTTCGGGGAGTGCAGGATCAGTGTTTCCCAGAGTCATCGAGTCATCCCTCCGGCGCCAGAGACGCCGAATCGCGGTCCAGGGGGAGCCGACAGTGCGGGGTGGGTGAGACACTTGCCAGCTCCCGGCGAGCCGCGGCGACGATGCGGTCGATCTCCCGGACCTGGGCGTCGTCGAGCGGGGCGGGGCTATGCTCGCGGAGGATGCGTCTGGCCCGGGATCGCGCTTTTTCCTCCAACCCCTTGACTTCCTGCGCATCCCAGGTGGCCCAGGGCATCCGCTCGAGAAGATCCGACACCCAGATGTCCCGCCGCAGGTTCCGAACCGTGTGCTCGTGTTCCAGGTAGCTTCCTCCCGGACCAACCTCCGCGATCACGTCCAGCGCCAGCGTCTCCGGAGTCACTTCGAAGCCCCGCAGCATCCGCTTGATGTATCCGACGATCAGGTCGTCGATCACCAGTTGGACCGGCGAGAACGTCACCGCGTTCTCCACGTGTCCCAGCGTGCCGATCCCGGTCGCGCCACAAAGAATCGGGAAGATGACCGAAAGCGCCTTCTCGATGCCGGCCTGGGCACCCGGGACGCAGGCGTCCGTCTTGCCCCCGTGGCAGCCACCGGGGCGATGGTAGTACTCCGAGAGGAGCTGGGTAGCGGCCGCGATGAGGGGGATGCGGTCGGCGCCCGAGTACGGGAAGAGGAGGGTACGCGGATCCATCAGGCCCGGGCAGATGTCCAGAGCCACCATCGCGTGCGGATCGATCGCGTAACCCAGCACCAAACCGGAGAGCGTCTCGGCCAGCCCGACGACCAGGGCCCCGGCAGCGGTCACCGGCGCCGAGGTTCCCGCGCAGGGCATGGTGTCCAGGGTCTGGGGCAACCCCCGCTTGACGTACTCGATGAAGACGTCGGTCATATTGGGATCGACGCACAACGGCGACCGGGCCTCCCCGTAGCCGATCAGGAACGGGCGCTGCCGAAGCTCTGCCTCGCTCCCGCGGATGACGACGGCCATCTCGGTGATGTAGGCGACATCGCGTGGCGTCCAGGCCTCGATGCCGCCCGGCTTGCTGGTCAGCTTCACCAGTTCCGCGGTCATCTCGATCGGACGAAGCTGGCCGGGGACATCCTGAGCCGAGCACGGGAGCCCGATGAGGTCGACGTTCTCCAGCGCGTCGGCCAGCCGGATGGCATCGCGCACGTCCTCCAGCGTGGCCGGCCGGCGGCGCCCCTCCAGGTCGAGGATGAACGGAGGAAAGCCGCCGGCGTTGGCCGTGAAATCGTGATGGAGTCGCTGCGGGATCGTCGTGAAGTAGTTGGTCGTGTAGCGCATTGGGACCGGACCGCCGAGGCGCCCCTCCAGGGTGAAGTCCTGCCGCATCCGGTCCAGCGCGCCCTGCACGACCCCGGCCGGGAAACGCACGCGCTGGGCCGCCCGGTCGACGCGGCATCCCGCCCCCCCCAGGTACTCCTGCGCCGCCGCGTGGGGTATAGCCATCCCCACCTCTTCGAGGATGCGGAGAGCCCCCTGGTGGAGGAGTCCCATCTCGTCCTGGTCCAGCAAGCGGATCAGCCCCCTAGCTGTGCCCAAGTGTCACCTCCGAGGCCTCCTTCCGCCGCGCCTCCCGGATCCCGTCGGGGTGCACCCCGGCCGGCAACTTTTCCGGGCGAGCCAGGTGCGCCAGCGCGTCCAGCTTCACCCGCTCCAGGTGCTCGACGATCGCTCGCTTTGCCGCCACGGGGTCGCGCCCACGGTAGGCCTCCACGATCTTCCGATGCTCTTCCAGGTCCAACTGCGCGCGCTGGTAGTCCGAGTCGTACAGCTCGGGCGCCATCCGGCGGTGGACTCGCAGCTTACTGAAGAAGTCGACCAGCCGAGCATTGTCCAGAGCACGCACGATGGCCAGGTGCAATTGGAAATCCAGCTCGACCGCCGCGACGTAGTCGGTGAATCGCTCTCCCTCGGTGAGATCCTCGAGCTGACGGAGAAGTCCGGTCATCTGCTCGACTTGCGCCACGGAGGCGCTCGCAGCGGTCATCTCCGCCGCCGCGCCCTCGACGATGGCTCGGATCTCCATCAGATCGTGGATGTCGCGCTCGGTCAGGACCGCCACCGAGCAGCCGCGGCGCGGGGCGATGACGGCCAGGCCATCGATCTCTAGCCGCTTCAGGGCGTCGCGCACCGGCGTGGTCGACGTGCCGAATTGCCTGGCCAGCTCGGCGATGACCAGCGGCTGCCCAGGTGCCAACTCCCGCTTGAGGATGCTGGCCTTGATGAAGTCGTAGACGCGCTGCGACAGGTTGCTGAGGTCCAACGCCGGACCGGCCCGGGGGCTGCGCTCGCCCACGTCACGAGGGGGGACCTCACCCCCTGGCCCCCTCCGTTCCTGCCCCCTCCGCTCCTGATTGGGATCGGGCGCGGAGAAGGGGATGGGTTCGGCCTCGATTCTCCCGATGTCGCGCAATGTCGCGGCAAAGGTGGGAACGGTGGTCATAAAGCATCCTTTCGGTAAAACTGCGGTAAGTAGGCCTCGTGAGCGGCTAGTAACCGGTCGAGCATCTCCAGCGCCTGACCGGTGGTGACGGAAGACATCAACGGGTCGGCCAGCAACGCCTGGAGCGCCACCTGCCGGTCGCCGGACAGCGCTGCCTCCACCACCAGCTCCTGCTGGCCCAGCCGCGCCCGACAGAATGCGGTGATGCCCGGGGGGAGGCCTCCCACCGTCAGCCCGCGGATGGTCTCGCCGTTGGCCACGGCGGGCATCTCCACGATCGCGCCCTCGGGAAGGTCGCGGAGCTGCCCGGCATTCGGCAGGTTTGCGGTGAAGTCCATCGGTGCGTTGGCGTCCATCGCGGCGATGAGGTCCATCGCCATCGCCGCCTCACCAACCGCCGCGGTGACCGGCTCCAGTGGCAGCAGCCCCCGGGCCCGCTGGCGGAACACCTCTTCGGCGGCCGCACGCGCTTGGATGAACTCGTCGGCCGGCCAGGGGGAGAGGCCCCAGGCCTGGCCACCCTGAGAAGCCACGTTCAGAAAGTGGGGAAAGAACTCTGCCACGTGCACGTCGGCCGGCGAAGGGTAAAGGCCGTACAAGCGCAGCAACTCGAAGCTCACCGGCTCCGCGGTAGCGCCCACCTGCCCCAGCCGCTCCCGGAGGCGTGCGTAGGCATCCTGACCATCCAGTCGCAGCTCGGTTAGCCAGGACGCGTGGTTGACGCCCGCGCAGCGCGTGGTCAGCCGCTCGGGGGGCACGCCCAGATAACCCGCGAGGAAGGCTCGGGCCATCGACACGCCGTCGCAGAGGCCCACTACCTTGACACGGGTCTCCCGGCTCAGCGCGCGGCAGACCGGCGTGAGCGGATTCGAGTAGTTGAGGAACCAGGCGTCGGGACAGCGCCGCTCCATCTGGCGGGCGATCTCCAGCAACGGAGGTACAGTGCGGAGGGCTCGGGAGAGCCCCCCGGGGCCGGCGCTATCCCCTTTGGTCTGCACCACGCCGTACTCCAGGGGAACCTCGACGTCGATCCGGCGTGCCGCCAGCCCCCCCACGGAGATGGCCGAGATGACGAAATCGGCGCCGTCGAGCGCCTCGGCCGGATCGAGCGTGGCCTCAACGAGGAGACGCGCGCCGGCCTCGGCCACCATCCGGTTGGCCAGCGCCCGGGTGATCTCCAGGCGTTCCGGCGTGTGGCCGAGCAGAATGATGGTGCTTACGGTCAGAGTGGGACGCCGGATCGCGCCGGCGATAAGGCCGGGGCCGAAGACGGCGCTGCCGGCCCCGACGATGACCACCCGACATCCGTGTCGCGTTGCGTGCACTGCCTACCCCCTTCGGTTGGAGGTCTCTCCTCGAAGGTCTGCCAGTCTGAGGCCGCCGGGCTGGCGGTCGGTTCGGGATGAGTTACCGCTGAGGACGCGCTCCCGCGAATGCATCGGCGCGTCCTCACCGCCGGTCTCCTCGGGTGGAGCCGGGTGCCTGGCGTTCGAAGCTCACCGGGGCGCCCGGTCCGCGCTGGCCGACGCGCGGACCGGACCCCTGTCGCCTTCCCGCGAGGGGATCACCAGAGAACCCCGATCCATCCGATCCGGTCCAGACGCGGCAGGCGCAACGGCGGGATCAACCGCGGAGCTTCTCGGCCCCCGCCTTCAGCAGCTTGTCGACCTGAGGCTTGATCGCCTTCACCGCGTCTCCCGCCTTGGTCTTGCCAATCATCACCTCGTCGAGCGCGGGGTTGATGTACTTGGTCTCGGCCTCGGCCCAGCCGGGCTGCATATGCGGGTCATACCACCCCTTGATGTGGTCGAACGCTTCGACCCCGGGCTTCACGTTCTTCTTCGGGTATTCGGCGAGGATCCGCCTGTAGTAGGCCTCCGCGAGGCTCTTGAAGGCCGGTGAGGCCCAGCCGAGCTCGACGTCCACCCGGGTGGCGATTGGCCCGGACAGGAACGCCAGATAGCTCCACGCCTCCTCGGGGAACTTGCCCTTGGCGTTCATCGTCCAGGCGTTGAAAGCGGTGGTCGTGCGCGGCGTCACTCCCACCGCGGGGGGCTCTGGCGCCAGGTCCCAGTCGAAGGGGAGCTTGGCGTTGGCCCGGTAGACGAGCTGCGAAGGGTAGGACCATTTGATAGCCAGCTTCCCGGTAGGGTAGTCAAACGTCTTGGCTTCGCCGCCCGCCAGCGCGGGGGCAACCTTGTGGACGTTGACCAGGTCGGCCATGAATTGGATGGCCTTGATCGCCGGGTCCTCATTCCACGCCAGGGCGCTGAGGTCGTCGGTCAGGTTCTTCCCGCCGAAGGCCCAGATGAGCGGACAGAGGTGCCAGCTACTGGTAGTCGCGTTGATGCCGAACTGGGTCGGCGTGCCACCTTCGCGCCTGGTGAGCTTTTTCGCGGCCTCGAGCACCACGCCCACGTCCCAGTTCTTGTCGGTGTAGCTCGTGGCCAGGTGCGGCACTTTCGCCTCGTCGAAGAGCGTGTAGTTCACCTCCAGGCAGTTGCTATCCACTGCCGTCGCGATGGCATAGAACTTCCCCCGGTAGAGCAGGGCGTCGAAGATGTCGCGCCGAGCGTCGGGCGACGAGTACCAGTGCTCCTTGTCCCGCATGCGGCTAGAGATGTCGGGGATGGTCCCCTGGTCGGCGAACGGATAGATGTAGGGGATGTCGATTCGGAAGACGTCGGCGCCCACGCCGCCGGCGAGCTGGGTCAGCAGCGTCTCGTGGTAGTTCTGCCGGAAGAGCCGCAGGTTGATCTTGATGTTGGGGTACTTCTGGTTGAAGAGCTTGACCTTCTCCTCCTCGCGGAACCGGCCGTAGGTGTCGTCGTTCCAGTTGCTGAAGGTGAGCTCGACCTCTTTCGCGGCCGGCTTGGGCGCGGCCGCGGCCACGGTGGGCTTCGGGGCCACGGTCGGCTGGGGGGCCACAGTGGGTTTCGGAGCGGCCGTCGGGGCGGCGGCCGGAACCGTGGTCGCCGTCGGGGCGGCCGCGGCGGGCTTGGCCGGCTCGGCCGGCTTGGGCGCGGGGGCCGGGGTGGGCGTGGGCG
>JACPQP010000202.1 GCA_016190465.1 Chloroflexota bacterium | reverse complement strand
TGCCAGATCATTTCGCGAACATCCATCAGTCGCCGGGCACCCCCACTCGCCGCGATACCTACCCTTGTGAACCTCTCCCCGGGGGAGAGGGGCGAGGGGTGAGGGCGGAGCACTCCGTACTCAGCGTCAGTGTACCTTACCATGGCCCGTAGCGAAACACGAGCCTCGCTTCGACGTCGATGACATACGTGACGCCTGACCCGTCGACTGCGATCGCGACCGGGCGGATGAACTCACCGCCGCCGAGTCGCTGTTGCTCCCGGCCCTTCCGATCGAAGCTGATGACGTTTCGCCCCTCCGGATCGGTGACGTAGATGCGATCACCGCTGATGGCGACGTGCGGGCCGTTGATCGTCCCCGCCCGGGGCACCGGCCAGGCTCGGCGGAAGCCCCCATCCGGCCCGTAGACGGCGATGCGACTGTGGCCCGTGTCCGCGACGTAGACCTCCCCATCGGCCGCCACCGCCACGTCCGTGGGCTGATCGAGCCGGGCCTCGGCCGCGCCACCCTGAGCGGGGTCGGCCCGTCCGATCACGGCGGGCGCCTCGCCACTGGGGCGGAAGCGGAGCGCCCGGCTCCCTCCCGTGTCCGCGACGTAGATCGACCCGTCCGACCCGACGGCCAGTCCGCTCGGGAAATAGCCGCCGGGCACGGGGAACGAGCTGACGAATGTCCCCTCTGACTGGAACCGCGAGACGGCGTTGCGGCTGGAGTCGAGGACGAGCACCTGCCCCGCCGAGTCGACCGCCACCGCCCGAGGGTCTTTCAAGGTGCCCGGTCCCTCGCCGGGCCGGCCGATGGTCCCGTCTGGCTTGCCGTCGGCGTCGAACCGCCGCACGACCGACGCGGCGCGATCGGCCACGTAGATGCGCCCCTCGCGATCGACGGCGACCGACCAGGGCTCCTGGAAACCGCCGATGCGGAGCGTCGCCTGCGCCCCGACGGCCGGCGGTAGCGATACTTCACGCGCCTTCGCCGCCGGAGCTGGCGCCGAGCTCCCCGCCTGGCTCGGTGCCGCACTCCTGGCGGGGATGACGGTCGGCTTGGCCGCGACCGGCGGCGCGGAAGCAGGGAAGAGGGAGGAGAGAAGGGCGAGGAGCGTCCCCCCTCTCTCTTCGGCCCTCTCCCCCCTCCCCGCGTCGGGGGCAGGGGGGAGAGGGCGGACCCCCTCCTCGCCTTTCCCCGCGCTGCCCCTCCCGCCACTCTCCCCGGCCCACGGTGGGCTGGGCGCAACCTCCTGAGCTGCCCGCGGGTTGGCGGCGACCACCGCCTCGTGCTCGACGACGTAGCTGCCGAAAAGCGGGAAGTCGCGCACGGTCTTGTGCAGTTGCTCGCGCCCGCCTGGATAGACTTGCCTGATCTGCGCCATCCGCTGGGCGTAGTCGGGCGCGCCATAGTCGACCAGGAACGCGATCCCCTTGTTGCTGGGGATGCGCTGGAGGGGCAGCACCAGGGATTGGTTGCGGACATCCACCCCGTCCACCTCTGGCAGCAGGAAGTGCGGGGTGTCGTACTTCAGCGAGGTGTCGGCCTTGCCGATGAGATAGACCCGATAGCGATCGTTGATCTGGCGCACGAAGGCGGACAGCACACTGTAGAAACCGGCGGGCTGGTACTTGCTGATGTGCTCGTCGAAGTAGGCGCGGTAGTTTGCCTGGAGCGACAGGGCCAGGAACACGGCAACCGGCAGCGCGAAGCCGTAGCGGCCCACTCGGCCGAAGAGCGTCGCGGCCGCCCGCCATCCGGCGTCCACCACCAGCGCCGGAAGGATGACCAGCGTGGGGATCACGCCGATGATGCGGGGCGAGAACGGCGCGTCGACGGTGAGGATCGCGCCGGTAAGCAGCGTCAGCCAGAGCCAACTGGCGACGAGAAAGTAGCGCGACTGGTGCGACCGGAACGTTACCACGGCGGCGCCGAGGACGAGCAGCGCGCTCGACCAGAAGTCGATCAGCGGCCCCTTGTGGTTGTGCTGGAGACTGGTCTCGCCACTGATGTTAAACGCCTCGAGGGTGCGCCGCGCCTGGATAAGCAGGACCTCTTCGACCCGGTTGACCCGGTAGCCATAGAAAGAGTGATCCAGGTTGCTCCGCGTGAACAGGAAGACGCCGCTCGTCCGGGTGAGCAGCGTTTCCGGGGACCGGGAGAACACGACGCCCATCGGCGCCAGGAACACGATCAGGCCCAGGGCGACCGCCAGGAGGCCCGGCCACTGCCGCCGGAGAAAACCTCGCTCGCCGACGATTCGATGCAGCGTGTAGAGGCCCGCCAGGGCCGGCGCGAGCCGGGCGGCGTAGTACACGTCCACACAGAGCCCCATCGCGAAGCCAGCCAGGATGAAATCGACGGCGCGCCGGGTGTCGAACGCGCGGAGCAGGAAATAGAAGACCAGGAGCGTAGCGAAGAGCGCCTGGATGTAGTTGATGCCGTCGCGGCTGAAGTGGATATGCCAGTGCGAGACGCCGAGCAGAAACGCCGCGACCACGGCCGGCCGCACCCCGAAGAGCCGGCGGACGATCAGGTAGAGCAGCACCACCGAGACCGTGCCCAGGATCGCCGACGCCAGCCGGAAGCCGAACAGGTCGTCGCCGAACAGCCGCATCGTCACCGACGGGATGGCGAAGCTCACATACGGGATGTGGTACCAGCCGACCCAGAAGATGTTGGGGGCCTGCCCGCGCAGGACCCGGCGCGCCTCCAGCCCGACGGCGGCCTCATCGCCGTGGACCTCCGGCGGGATCGCGTCCAGGTTCGGAAAGCGCAGCCAGACCGTCAGCGCGATGATTCCGACCAGGACGAGGACCTCGACCACCCGCCAGCGAGTCAGACCCCTCACTCCGAGCGCCGGTCCGGAGACCGGTCCCACGCTGCGGGAGAGGGGGGCCGCCCTCACCCCCAGCCCCTCTCCCAGAGAGAAGGGGGATCGAATGGAGTTGCGTGCGCCCAACGCCGCGCCGATTAACAGGACGAGCATCGAGCCGAGCCAGATCCAGACCGCCGGCCCGTAGGCGCTCCGAACGCTCAGCCAGTAGACGGTCGAGAGGGATCCGGCTACCCCGAAGAGGGCCAGGACTGTCGCCACGATCCGGCGAGCCGACCGCCAGCGCCACGGCTCCAGCGAGACTGCCGCCGGAGCTGGCTCGGGGAGTGGCGCCCGTTGCTCGATCAGCAGGACGCCGACCAGGCCGAGAAGCGCGGCGATCCCGTAGAGGATGCGCCCCTGGGGGAGCTGCTGGAGCGGCGTGAAGAGGTACTGAGCGCGGAACGCCAGCCCAACCGCGGCGATCCAGAGTGTCAACCCGACGGCGGTCGACCATGGGATGGCTCGCCAGGCGGAAGAGAGAGGAGAAGTGGCAACTTTGAAGACGGTCGCGCCAAACACGATCGTTACTCTCCTTGCACCAGCTTCACGATCCGGTGGTCGGCCGAGTCGGCGACGTAGAGGTTGCCTTGACCGTCCACGGCGACCTGGAGCGGACGTTTGAGCAGATCTTCGCCGCCGATCTCCGCGAGCGGCTCGCCGGTCCGGCTCAGACGGATGATCCGGTGGCCATCGGCGTCCGAAACGAAGAGGCTCTGGTCGCCAGCCATCGCCAGGTGCGGGCCGAAGGCGCTTCCGGATTTCGGGAGCGGCCACTCCGCCTGCACCTTCCAGGCGCTATCGTACCAGACGAGCTTGCTGTTGGCCGAATCGGCCACGTAGAACCCTCCGGCGGGCGCGATGAGCACGTCGGTTGGCTCGACGAGTTGCCCCGCCCCGGTGCCCTTCTCCCCGGAGCGCCCGACCAGCTCGCCGCGCTTGTTGAACCTGGCGACGCTGCTTGTTCCGGTGTCGGCGACGTAGAAGTTGCCCTCCGCGTCGACGTCGAGGCCCCGCGGGTGGTAGAACGCCGCGGGTGGCCCCCCGAACCGGCCCAGGAACTTGCCGTCGGTCGTGAACCGCTTCAGCCAGCCCTGTTCGGCGTCCAGGACGACCAGGTTCCCGTCCGGGTCGATGACGACCGCGACCGGCTCCAGGAAATCGGCCTCGCCCTCGCCCTTTCGTCCCCATTTGGCGAGGAAGTTCCCGTCCTTATCGAACTTCTGGACGCGGGCGTTACCAGTGTCGGCGACGTAGACGTTGCCCGCGTCGTCCACGGCGACGCCTCGGGGCTCGAGGAGTTGGCCGTCGCCCTCCCCCGCCTGGCCGAACGTCAGTTCCGATGTGTACCGGTCCTTTGGTAGACGGCCAATCTGCCCTTTGGCCGGGGGTGGCGGCGCCG
>JACPQP010000203.1 GCA_016190465.1 Chloroflexota bacterium | reverse complement strand
CCGCAAGCCCGTGGCCCAGGCGGCGCAGGACGCCGTCAAGAAGGCCAACCCGATCCTCGCGCAGTGGAAGGACTGAGCCGATGACCGACGGCGCGTGACCGTTGCCCCCCGGCCGGCCTGGCGTCCGGGCCGGCCGGGCCACATCCCGAGCGGAGGTCGGACACCTATGGGAATGGCAGCTTCCAGGATCCCCTGGTACCGCAGTCGGCGGTTCCAGGAGAACCTTTCGGGGTGGATCTGGTCGTCACCCTTCACCATCGGCTTCGTCGTCTTCATCGGCGGCCCGATGGTCGCCTCGGCGTTCCTCGCCTTCACCCAGTGGGACATCATCAGGGCCCCCGAGTGGACCGGCCTGGCGAACTTCCAGCGGCTGCTGTTCGAGGACGAGCTCGTCTGGATCTCCCTGCGCGTGACCACCGTCTACTCGCTCATGTCGGTGCCGCTGAGCATCGTCCTCGGTCTGGCCCTGGCGATGCTGCTGAACACGGGTATCCGCGGATTGCAGTACTACCGCACGATCTTCTACCTGCCCGCGGTGCTTTCGGGCGTGGCCGTGGCGTTGCTCTGGCGCTGGCTGTTTACCGCCGAGGGCGGCCTGCTGAACATCTTCCTGGGCTACGTCGGCATCCAGGGCCCCGGCTGGCTGACCAGCGAGGACTGGGCGCTGCCGGCCCTCGTGATCATGAGCCTGTGGCACGTCGGCGGCACTATGGTCATCTACCTGGCCGGGCTCCAGGGCATCCCCACCGACCTCTACGAGGCTGCCCACGTCGACGGTGCAAACTGGTGGGACCGGACGCGCGCCATCACCATCCCGTTGATGACGCCGATCATCTTCTACATGTTCGTGATGGGGCTGATTACTGCCCTCCAGACCTTCACCCAGGCCTACATCATGACCGCGGGCGGGCCTTTCAACGCGACGCTGTTCTTCATGCTCTACCTGTACCGAAACGCCTTCGAGTGGTTCAAGATGGGCTACGCCTCGGCGCTGGCCTGGGTGCTCTTCGCCTACATCCTCGCGCTGACCCTCGTCGTGTTCCGCTTCAGTCGGGGGCGGATCTACTACGAGGGCGACATGCGCGGGCGCTAGGAGGGGCCAGTGGACGCGACCCGGACGCAGCGCCAACCGGCGGGGCTGACGGCCCTGGCTTCCTCCGTGAAGTTCTGGCGGGCCGTTGGCCACACTACCGCGCACGTCGCGCTGATCGTCGGCGGATTCGTCACCTTGATCCCGCTCTTCTGGATGATCTCCACCTCGCTGAAGACCCCGGCCTCGGTCTTCAACTTCCCACCCCAGTGGATCCCCGAGCCGGTTATGTGGGACAACTACCACACGGCGCTGGTCAAGATCATGCCCTTCGGCCTGTACTACATCAACACGACGATCATCACGGCGGCGAGCATCGTGGGCAAGGTGCTCTCCCGCGCCGTGGTCGCCTTCGCCTTCGCCCGCCTGCGCTGGTGGGGACGCGACGTAGTGTTCATCTTGATGCTCTCGACTATGATGCTGCCGCCCCAGGTGACACTCATCCCCCAGTTCATCATCTTCCGGTCGTTCGGCTGGATCGACACCTTCTGGCCCCTGATCGTCCCGGCCTTCTTCGGGGGCGCCTTCTACACCTTCCTGCTGCGCCAGTTTTTCCTGACGATCCCGCTGGAGATGGACGACGCCGCCCGCATCGACGGGGCCTCGAACCTGCAGATCTTCGCGCGGATCATCCTGCCCCTCTCCAAACCGGCGCTGGCCGCCGTCGCCATATTCACCTTCACCGCCACCTGGAACGAGTTCCTCACCCCGCTGATCTACCTCCACAGCAAGCAGAAGCTGACCGTGGCGCTGGCGCTGTCGGCGTTCCGGGGCGAGTACTCCACCAGTTGGCACCTCCTGATGGCGGCTTCGCTGGTGGCGATGCTGCCACCCCTGCTGGTGTTCTTCTTCGCCCAGAAATACTTCATCCAGGGTGTCGTCTTCACCGGGGTAAAGTCGTGAACGTTCTCAAGCCACGGCCGTGGCTCACCTCGCGCCTCCTCGACGGCGCCGTCGAGGAGCGCATCGAGCGCGCCCTGAGCTTTCAGGAGGGCGACCGGGTGCCGATCTGCGACATCGTCGACAACCGGCCCGCGTACGAACACTTCGCGCCGAACGAGTCGAACAACCTGGCGGCGGCGGTCAAGGTCTACCACGGCCTGGGGATCGACACGGTGCGAGAGTTGACCAACCCGCTCCGCCTCGAGCAGGCGGACGATGAATTGATTGGGAGGCGCTGATTCCATGACCGCGCGGGACCTGGGCTGGCTGACGCCAGAGATCGAAGAGGTGCAGGCCCACCATCGTGCCCGAGTGGCGGCGCTCTATCGGGGCGAGACCCCGGACGAGGTGATCGCCGTCGGGGGGAAGCCCATGGGCAGGTCCCACGGGCTCCGGGGCACCGCCGAGATCGACATGCTGGAGAACCCCGAGGCCTGGCTCGACGACGTGTTCGCGGACATGGCCGCCAACGCGACCCTCTTCGCCGACCGAGTCACCTTCCGGCCGCTGGCGATCGACCTCGACTATCTCGGCGTCCACTACATCGACGCCATCTTCGGCGCGCGGGTCTTCCACTGCGGCACCCAGTTCTGGTCGGACGAGCTGGCCTGCGACGTGGCCGACCTGGAGATGCCCGATCTGGACCGGTCCGACGTGTTCCAGAGGTCGATCCGTCTGGCCCGCCTGGCCGTGGCGGCTTCGCGGGGGCGCATCCTGGTGACCACGCCGATTCTCAGTTGCCCGGCCAACATCGGGGTGAACATCCTCGGCCAGCGACTCCTGGAGGCCCTGATCGACCGGCCCGCGGCCGCCCGGCACGCCCTCCGGGTCATCACCGACACGATCCTGGCCGTCGCCCGGGCCTTCGTCGAGGTCATCCCCGAGCCGATTCGCCGCTACTGGGCCGTCGGGTCGCGCTACGCTCCGCCCGGCTTCAGCCAGATCCCCTCGTGCTCCACCCAACTGATCTCCGCTCTTCAGTACGGCGAGTTCTTCGCGCCTCTGGACGCCGAGGTCCTCGGCGTCGTGCGCAACGGTGGCCAGTCGCACCTCTGTGGCCGGCACAGCCAGCACATCCCCACCTGGGCGCGTATGCCCGAGCTGCGCTCGGTGCAGCTCAACGACCGGGCCACCGAGGACATCGAGCGGTACTTCCACGGCCTCCGTCCCGACCAGATCCTCTACGTGGCCCCGACCGCCACGACTCCGGTCGAGCGAATCATCGAGATCACCGGGGGCAAGCGCCTCATCCTGCAACGCCCTCTGGAAAAGCCGATCCCCCTCCGAAATGGTCGCCGCAAGGAGGATTCCACCGATGGATGAAGCCGTCGTCTACCGATCGCGAGTGCGCATCGAGCGTTTGAAGGGCTCGCTGCGTCGGGCCTACCTCCCGGTCGAGCCGGCGCCGGTCCTGTTCGGCGTTCACTCCGAGATCGCGGCCCACTACGGCGCTGGCGCCCAGGTCGTCGAGCCTCACGCCACCACGTTGGATTACCTGGTCGCGGCGACTGGTGGCTGACTGGCCGGTACTCTGGGACGCGCGCTGGAGGTGCGCAAGATTCCGGCCGGCCAAGGCCACCTGACTGCGGAAGTGGTCGGCGATATCGAGCAAGATCCCGACCGAGTGCTGGTGGTCCGACGCATTCACGTGACCTACCGCCTGCGAGTGGCTCCCGAGCAACGGGAGGCGGCGATCCGCGCCCACAACCTCCACGCTCGGTCCTGTCCTATGGCGCGCTCCATCGGCGGCTGCATCGCAATCACGACGACCCTGCAATTCGAAGAGGAGCTCGAGGACCGGGAAACAGGCGGAGGCACGTGAGTATGGTCTACCGACCGAGCGTCTCCAGACAGCTCGCGGACCATTCGCCGTCTCGGGGAAGCGGTTCACGGTGGCGTTTCTGCCGTCCTCGGCGAGCACGCGGTGGCTGACGGTGCGGTAGAATGGTTGCCGCGATGAGCCTCTCCGACCCCAGGCTGCGGCAGTCGCGCGAGGCCCACCTCTCGCGCCTGGAGGCCCTGTTTGCGGGCCAGCCGCTCGCCCACGTGTTCGTGCTGCGGGGAATCGTTGAGAAGCCAGCCGTTGATCTCTACACGGCGCCGGAGCGCTGGGTTGAAGTGGCACTCGACGGTCTGGTCGCTCGGGCTGACGAGAGCCTGGACCCGGTCGTCTTCCGTCCCCTCGTCTTCGAGTTCGGCCCGTACGGAGTCCACTTCGTCGACCGCATCTTCGGCGCTCGCGTCTACAGGGTAGGCGATCAATGGTGGTCGGACTACCTGGACACCCCTGTCGGCGAGCTCCGACCGCCGGACCTGGCCAGGGACGATACCTGGCGATTGGCCAGGACCGTCGCGCACGCCTTCCTGAGCCACGGTGTCACCGTTCTGCTGTTCGGCCTACCGACCATCGCCAGCGCCCTGAACATCGCGGTCAACCTGCACGGCCCGGACTTCCTGCTGGCGATGCTGGTGCAACCAGACGCCGCGCGGCACGATCTGAGGGTGATCCACGAGCTCCTCTGCGAGCTGCATCGCTGGTACCAGGCGCACATTTCCCCCGAGCAGTTGCAGCCGGTGGTGGCGGCCGGTCGTTGCCAGCCACGGGGTTACGGGCAGCTCTGCGGCTGTTCCACTCACCTGTTGTCGGCAGCGATGTACCGCGCCTTCATCGCGCCCTTCGACGACGAGCTGCTCTCCGTCTACGAGCATGGCGGCATGATCCACCTCTGCGGCGTGCACACGCAGCACATCCCCGTGTGGCGAGAGATGCGATCGCTCCGGTCCATCCAGCTCAACGATCGGGCGGCCGAAGATCTGGACATCTACTTCCACGAGCTACGCGACGACCAGATCATCTACCTGAACCCCACCTCGACTATGACGATCGAGCGAGCGCTGGAGATCACGGGTGGGTGTCGCCTCGTCCTCGTCGCAACCGTGGCCGAGCCACTCCCGCTGCGGAACCCGACGCGCCCACCATCAGCGTCACGCTCGACGACCTGCCCGTCAGTGGTCGAGCCACTCCCGCTGCGGAACCCGACGCATTGACTGAAGTGCCTGGATGCCGAGTCCAATCCCTCGACCTCCACTGCTTGACGCCCCCGGCGACCCACGACTATACTTGCGGCAGGGTCCGGTCTGCGTGAACCCGCGCTGGGTACGTG
>JACPQP010000192.1 GCA_016190465.1 Chloroflexota bacterium | reverse complement strand
GGCTCATCCGCCGGACAGTAGAGGACCTCTTCGGCGGGCCGGCGGCCAGCGCGAGCCGCATCCAGTACGGCGGCAGCGTCAACGCCGCGAACGCCCGGGAGTTCCTGAGCCAATCGGAGATCGACGGCGCGCTGGTCGGCGGCGCCAGCCTGAAAGCCGCCGAGTTCATCGCCATCATCCGGGCGGCAAGCCCTGACCTTACTTCTCCTTTCTCTTCAACTCCGCAAGCTGTTCCATAATCCACATGCGAGCCAAGGTTGTCGGACCAAGCCCCTTTCCACGGGCACGAGCACGCAACTCAGCCAACGTCTCGGGGTCTAACCGGATCGTGATCCCTTGAGAGAGATTCCTGGCAAAACGAACTCGAACGGGCCTGAACTCGTCCTCAAAGTCGGTAGTATCGTGGGTATCCCAGAACCGAGCTTCCTCTTCAATGCTGGCAAACTCTGGGATACGGCTTCCCACGCGTCGTTCTTTTTCCTGAAACATCATTGACCTTCACCTCCTTGTCGGTCCTGGAAGATGCGACGTTCCCTACGACTGGCCGGCCGGGCCGTCACCGGGTAGTAAACTCCTTGCTCTTGCCCTCTTGGGGCAAGGATAACGGTGAGCATTCTGCCAGCGCTCGTTGGCCCCACGACACGGATGCGTCCTTGGTAGGTGGCGCTGGTCATTGGCTGACCGTGGCAGACCTCCTCCACCTCCTCTGGACTCACCTGGTGGTGGGCGATATGGGCCACGTTCCAGGGATCCCAGAGTAGACGGCGGACGGCAACCATGGCTCTATTGTAACGCAATGCGTTGCAATGTCAAGGAGGAGGATAGCGGGCGATCGCTAGAGGGGGCTTGGAACGCCCTCGGCTTCGGTGTATAATGACGGCGAACTCTACGAGGAGTGAAGAAGCCGATGCCGTATCGAATCACGCTCATCCCCGGCGATGGCGTCGGGCCAGAGGTGAGCGAGGCGACCCGGCGAGCGATCGAGGCGACCGGAGTTGCGGTCGACTGGGAAGTCATCAACGCTGGCGCCGAGGTCATTCCCCAGTATGGCACGCCGCTCCCCGAGCACGTGCTGGAATCGATCCGCCGCAACCGCGTGGCCATCAAGGGACCTCTGACCACGCCCGTGGGGACCGGCTTTCGCAGCGTGAACGTGGCGCTGCGCAAGGAACTCGACCTCTACGCCTGCCTGCGTCCCTGCCACAAGTATCGGGGCGTGCGCTCGCGCTACGACGACGTCGACCTGGTCGTCGTCCGTGAGAACATGGAGGACCTGTACGCCGGCGTCGAGTTTGCGAAGGGCGAGCCGAACACGCTGAGGCTGCTGGACACGATCCACCAGCTCGGCGGCCCCCGGCTGCCAGACGACGCGGGCATCAGCATCAAGTCCATCTCGGTCACCGGGACGCAGCGCATCGTCCGGTTCGCCTTCGAGCACGCCCGAAAGTACCATCGCCAGAAGGTGACGGCCGTCCATAAGGCCAACATCATGAAGTTCAGCGATGGGCTCTTCCTCGAAGTGGCCCGCGAGGTGGCCCGGGGCTACCCCGACGTCCAGTTCGAGGACGCCATCGTCGACAACATGTGCATGCAGCTCGTCCAGAAGCCCGAGCTCTACGATGTGCTCGTGCTTCCCAACCTCTATGGCGACATCGTCTCGGACCTCTGCGCCGGGCTGATCGGCGGCCTTGGGGTCGCCCCCGGTGCCAACCTGGGGGACCAGTACGCGGTCTTCGAGGCGACCCACGGCAGTGCACCGAAGTACGCTGGCCAGAACAAGGTGAACCCGACCGGCATGATGCTGTCGGGCGTGATGATGCTCCACTACCTGGGCGAGCACGAGGCCGCCGACCGCCTGGAGCGGGCGATCGCGGACGTGATCGCCGAGGGAAAGTTCGTCACCTACGATCTGAAGCCCCGCCGCGACGATCCAACCGCCGTCGGCACTTCCCTGATGGCTGATGCCATCATCAGTCGGATACGTCAGACAGTCCAAACCCAGTAGCCGTCAGCTCGCGGCCCGGGGTTACGGAGTTGAAACCGCAGATGAACGCAGATAAACACAGATGGCTGCATCTCGTATCTGTGTTTATCTGCGTTCATCTGCGGTTGCCGTTGGTCCCGGCTCCGTTCCCGCGGACTGATCGCCGTTGGCGGCGGCTGGTTGCTGACGACGACTGGGAGCCAGGCGCTCGTGGGTAGCTCTTACCGGGGGGCCGGAGCGCCGGTCCCCAGGCCCGTGGTTCGGATCGACAAGCCCATGATGAGGAGATCGGCCGCGACGCGGCCGATTGGTATTTTTGGGGGGACATTATGCGGCTCAAAGTAACGATTCTTGGTGCCGGCCAGGTCGGCGCCTCGACGGCCCAGCGATTGATGGAGCACGACTACGCCGACGTGGTTATGGTCGACATCATTCCGGGGATGCCCCAGGGCAAGGCGCTCGATATCCAGGAGGCCGCGCCGATCGTCGGCTACAGCGGGCGCATCGTCGGCACGAACGGCTATGAGGAGACCGCTGGCTCGGACGTCGTCGTGATCACGTCCGGCATCCCCCGGAAGCCGGGCATGAGCCGCGACGATCTCGTCCTGACCAACCAGAAGATTGTCACGCAGGTCACCGAGCAGATCGTCGCCCGGTCGCCCAACGCCATCCTGATCGTGCTGACCAACCCGGTCGACGCGATGACCCAGGTGGTGTACCGGGTGAGCGGGTTCCCCAAGCGGCGAGTGGTCGGCCAGGCCGGCATCCTGGATACCGCCCGCTTCCGCACCTTCGTCGCCCTGGAGGCTGGCGTCTCGCCGCGGGACGTCCAGGCGTACGTGCTCGGCGGACACGGCGATCAGATGGTGCCGCTCGCTCGCTATTGTACGATCGGCGGCGTTCCGATCACCGAGATCCTGCCCCGGGAGCGGATCGACGCGATCGTCGAGCGAACGCGCAAGGGAGGTGAGGAGATCGTCAAGCTGCTCCAGACCGGCAGCGCGTTCTATGCGCCCTCGGCGGCGCTGGTCGAGATGATCGACGCCATCGCGCTCGATCAGAAGCGCGTGCTCCCCTGCGTCGCCTATCTGGAAGGGGAGTACGGCCTCACCGGGCTGTTCGTGGGAGTGCCGGTCCGGCTCGGAGCGAGTGGGATCGAGCAGGTCGTCGAGATCCCGCTCACGGACGATGAACGCGCCGCCCTCCACCGTTCGGCGGATACCGTGCGCGCGCTGGTTCAGGTGATGCAACTGTCCGGCTGATTTGTCACCAGGATTGTCGAGGGGTACAATGATAACGCAGACTCGCTCTCCCGCCGTATCCAGCGCTGTACGTCCCATCCGTCAGGATGCCTGGTGGGTTGGGCCACTCATCACGGTGGTGGTAGTCGTCGTATTCGCCGTTTACGCGGTCTGGGCGGCGGCCCAGGGTACGAACTACCGCGTCGAACCATACCTGTCGCCGTTCTACTCACCGGTCCTGGGCGAGGGCTGGTGGACGCTCTCGCCGGCCTTCCTGGTGATCTGGATACCGCTGGGCTTCCGGCTCACCTGCTACTACTTTCGCAAGACGTACTACCGCTCGTTCTTCGGGGACCCTCCGGCCTGCGCGTTGCCCGAGCGGCGGGGCGCGAGCTACACCGGGGAGTCCCGGTTCCCGTTCATCTTGCAGAACCTGCATCGCTACTTCCTGTACCTGGCCATCCTGCTGGTCGTGGTTCACTGGTACGAGACGATCCAGGCGTTCGTCTTCGACGGACGCTTCGGGATTGGCCTCGGCACCCTCTTCCTCCTGGCAGAGGCCGTGCTCCTCTCGGGCTACGTCTTCTCGTGCCATTCCTTCCGCCACCTGGTCGGCGGCTGTCTCGACTGCTACTCCCACTCGGCCCTCGGTCGGGCGCGCCACCGTGTCTGGTCCCGAGTGAGCTTGATGAACGAGCGACACCATCTGTACTTCTGGGCCAGCCTGATCGCGGTGTGGGCGGCGGACCTCTACGTCCGGCTCCTCGCCTCGGGCGCGATCGGGGATCCACGGATCATCTTCTAAGGACACGATCGTGGAACAATATGAGATCTTCGAGCACGACGTACTCGTCATCGGCGCGGGCGGCGCCGGTCTCCGAGCGGCAATCGCCGCGGCCGAGGCCGGGCTGACCGTCGGCCTGGTCTGTAAATCGCTGTTGGGGAAGGCCCACACGGTGATGGCCGAGGGCGGCATCGCCGCGGCCCTCGGCGGCGTCGATCCACAGGACAACTGGCAGGTCCACTTCGCCGACACTATGCGCGGCGGCCAGTTCATCAATGACTGGCGGATGGCGGAGATCCACGCGAAAGAGGCGCCGGAGCGCGTCCTGGAGCTGGAGCGATGGGGGGCGCTGTTTGACCGAACGCCGGAGGGGAAGATCCTTCAGCGCCCGTTCGGCGCCCACACCTACCGGCGGCTGTCGCACGTGGGAGATCGCACCGGGCTGGAGATGATCCGCACGCTCCAGGATCGGGCGATCCAGGCGGGCATCGACGTGTACCCCGAGGTTACCACGACCGCGCTGCTCAAGGATGGCGCTCGGATCGCCGGGGCCTTCGGGTACCGACGCGAGACCGGTCGGTTCATCCTCTTTCCGGCGAAGGCCGTGATCCTCGCCACCGGCGGCTGGGGCCGGATCTGGCAGGTGACCTCGAACTCCTGGGAGAGCACCGGCGACGGCGCGGCGATGGCCTACGAGGTCGGCGCTGACCTGCGGGATGTGGAGATGATGCAGGTCCACCCCACCGGTATGGTCTGGCCGCCGGGGGTGCGGGGTCTCCTGGTGACCGAGGCGGTTCGCGGCGAGGGGGGAGTCCTCCGCAACTCGCAGGGCGAGCGCTTCATGCTCCGCTACGACCCGCAGAAGAAAGACCTGTCGTCGCGCGACGTCGTCGCCCGGGCGATCAACCAGGAGGTGCTCGAGGGGCGTGGCTCGCCTCACGGCGGCGCCTTCCTCGACGTGACCCCCCTCGGCGCGGACCGGATTCGCCAGAAACTCCCGAACATGTACGATCAGTACCTGAAGCTGGCCGACATCGACATCACCAAGGTGCCGATGGAGGTCGCCCCGACGGTCCACTATGCGATGGGCGGTCTCCGCGTCGAGCCGGAGTCGGGGGCGACCACGGTGCCGGGGCTTTACGCCGCCGGCGAGGTCGCCTCGGGCCTCCACGGGGCGAATCGGCTCGGTGGGAACTCGCTCTCGGACCTGGTGGTGTTCGGCAAGCGCGCTGGCGAGTGCGCGGCGACCTATAGCCGGGATCTGCCGGCAACCTTACAGGTGCCCAGGGATGTGGTCGAGGCAGAGATCGTACGAGTGCTCGCACCCTTTGAGCGGGACGGGAACGAGAACCCGTTTCTCCTCCACGAGGAGCTCCAGGCGACGATGCAGGAGCGTGCCAGTATCATCCGCACCGGTGAGGGCTTGCAGAAGGCACTCGAGAAGATCCTCGAGCTGAAGGAGCGGTCGCGGCGGACGCGCATCACGGGCTCACGGATGTATAACCCCGGCTGGCACATGACGATCGACCTCGACTGCATGCTCACGCTCTCCGAGGCGGTCGTCCGCGCGGCTATCGCGCGTCGGGAGAGCCGGGGCGCGCACTACCGGCTCGACCATCCGAACAAGGATCCAGAGTTCGGCAAGCTGAACATCATCGCCCGCAAGTCGCGGGGCGAAATGACGATCACCACGGTGCCGGTGCCGCCGATGCCGGAGGAGCTCGCCAGGCTGTTCACGTAGCGCACGGGTTTGTCCAGATTGATAGAAGGAGCATTCCGATGGAGGAAGCGATACTCCGGGTCTTCCGGGGTGACAGCAACGGCGGCGAAGAGCGCATCTACCGAGTCCCCTTGAAGCCAGGGATGGTCGTCCTGGATGCCATCCACTACATCCAGGCGCACTACGATGCCGACCTCGCGGTTCGCTGGAACTGCAAGGCGGCCCGTTGTGGCTCGTGTAGCGCCGAGGTCAACGGCCGGCCTCGACTGATGTGCAAGACCCGCCTCGATGAGTTCCGGGGCACCGACGTTCGCGTCTATCCCCTGAAGACGTTCCCCCTCATCAAGGATCTGGTGACCGACGTCTCCTGGAACTACCAGGTGGCCAGGCAGATTCCGCCGTTCACGCACAAAGAGCCCGAGGGCAAGCCGTTCATCGTGCACCAGGTGGACGTCGAGCGGGCCCAGGAGTTCCACAAGTGCATCGAATGCTTCCTGTGCCAGAACGTCTGCCACGTGTTGCGCGACCATGAGGGGCAGTCGGCGTACTTCGGTCCGCGCTCTATGGTGAAGATCGCCTCGCTGGAGATGCACCCGAAAGACGTGCTCGACCGAACGGGGCTGTTGCGGGAGAAGGGCGGTATCGCCTACTGCAACATCACCAAGTGCTGCGAGGACCTGTGCCCGGAGGAGATCCACATCACGGATAACGCCATCATCCCACTCAAGGAGCGGGTCGCCGACAAATACTACGATCCGCTGCGCGCGCTGCTCCGAAGTCTCGCTCCATCTCGTCGTCGCGAGGAAAGTACGTAGCGAAAAGCGAGCGGCATCAATCTTGCCGAAAGTGGTGACCAGGAGGGGAGCCATGTTGCGATTTATCGCCGGATTCATCGTGGGAGCGCTGGCGGCCACGTGGTATCAGCAGAACCAGGCCGAGTTGGACGTCGATCGACGTTTCGCCGAGATGCAGGACCGGGCGAACGCCGTCCTCAACGAGAGCCGCCGTATCCTCGAAGAGACGCGGCGCGAGCTGGCCTCGGCGCTGGAGGCGGGACGGGTAAGCATCCAGTCCAAGGCGGAGCGGCTGCGCCAGTCGGCCGAGACCGGGGAGAGCCAGCCCGGCGGCGAGACCCCCCAGTCCTGACACTTACACCCCTTCCCCCCTGGTGGGGGAAGGGGTAGGGGTAGAGGGGGAACCCTACCCCCCTGGTAGGGGTAGAGGGGGAACCAACCTTAACAGACCTCTCACGTACGAGGGTGCCGACAGATGCTACCATCGGGAGCATCTGTAGTACGCTGGCCGCGTGAGGGTCCGTGGCTGATTCATACAGAGTTCGCGCGCTGGCGCTGGCATTTGACGATCGGCGCGGCCAGAGACAGGCGATTCGCCGCTCTGGGTTGTCGTCTGGCGTCTCGGTGCCGGACGACGACTATAGCGCGCTCCTTGCGGCGCTTCCGGCCCGGCTGGCGCTCGATCCGCGGTTGCGCGCGCTGGGCAGACTTCCTCGCCTGTTGGAGCGCTCTCGCGCGCTCGTCTCCGCTTCCCCCCGGGCTTCGTTGGCCGACCTTCTTGGGGGGCTCCTGTCGCTGGCCGGGATTGGCCCTGACGATCCGGCGCTCCAGCAGGCAGCGCATTCCCTCACCCCACAGGCATCACCCGAACGCGCATCAGACCACGACGCTTTGCCCGGCGATGCGCCCGGCGCGGGGAACGCTCCGGGCGACGCGTGGCGAGAGGCCGTCGCACGGCTGATCGCCTCTGGCCTGGTCGGGCCCGCCGACGAGCCATCGCTCCGGGCGTTGCTTTTCCCGTATCTGGCCGGACGATCGCTCGCGGCCGCGCTGGAGCGAACCTCCTCCCCTGACCCCATCTCTGCGCCCGAAGAGCAGACCTCACCCCTCGTCCCCCTCTCCGTCAACGGACCCGCTCAGGAACGGCAGGTGCAGACCTTGTCCCCCCCTCCCACGTGCGCTGACCTCGGATCTGGCACGGCGGCACCGGGCACGGATCTCACCCCCATCCCCCTCCCCGCGGCGGGGGGGGGGGGGCCTACCCCGCCCCCCCGCCGGGGGGGGGGGGGGGGGGGGGGGGCGAGGGGATGCTCATCTC
>JACPQP010000212.1 GCA_016190465.1 Chloroflexota bacterium | reverse complement strand
GCTCGACCAGCTCCGAAACGTTCTTCTCCCCTTCCAGCAACAGCTCGAGGATGCGCACGCGGCTGGGATCGGCGAGGCCCCGGAAGAACCGGGCCTCGATCTCGGCCTGCGAGAGGCGAGACGGGGTTATCAGTGGGACCGATTGAACGGTTGGCGGTGTGACCATCTCAAGCAATCCTCGCATCGGGATTCGTGGATATCATACCACCCGGCAGTGGGGTTGTCAACAATTCCCTCTCGATCAACAAACAATTGCTCGCCCTCGCTCACCACCGTGGGCGCGCCGTGGCGGCGCCCCATTCCGTCACGGCACGCCGCTTGCGAAGCGCGCAGACAACGCGGACCACACCCAGCGCGCGGGAGATGATGCGATGAACGACCGGGCTCCGTCGACGCCTTCTATGAGCCTGCAACAGGCGAGGGCGCACTTCGACGCAGGCGATGCCGTCTTCGTCGACACGCGCAGCCGAGAGGACTTCGAGCGATCACAGGTCCCGGGAGCGGTGGCGATGCCAGTCGCCGAGGTGCCGCGGCGCTATCAGGAGCTGCCGCGTGACCGGCTCATCGTCTTCTATTGCACCTGACCCAATGAGGAATGGAGCGCCGGTGCGGCGCGGATACTGTTGCGGCGGGGATACACGAATGTCGCCGCGCTCAAAGGGGGTCTCCACGGCTGGCAGGCCCTCGGCTACCCATTGGAGGGCGTTGCGCCTGACGAGAAGTTGGAAGTGCACCGGGAGGCGGCTTAGAGGTGTCAGCGGAGCAGTTGGCGGATGTCGCCGACAACCTGCTCGGCGTCGAGCGCGCGTCCGTCGTAGTAAGCCCGGACGCGCCACTGGCGGTCGATGAGGAGGAACCGGTTGCTGTGCATCACTTCGGCCGGCTGGTGGGCTGCGCCGCCCGCCTCGTGCCCGCCGGGTGTGGCTTCCCGGGGGGGAAGCGCCTCGACCCCCAGATGGAAGCCCTGCACGATGAGCGGCACCAACTCGTCCTCCGGCCCGGTGAGGAAGCGCCAGACAGCCGGGTCTGCCTGGTAGCGCGCAGCGTAGTCCCGGAGGACCGGAGGCGTGTCCCGGGCCGGGTCGACCGTGAACGAGAGGAGCTGCACCTGGCTGCCGAGTAGCCTCTCCTGGCGCAAGCGCTCCTGGAGAGCCTGCATCCGAAACGAGAGCAACGGGCAGACGTCCGCACAGTTGGTGTAGACGAAGTTGGCGACGACAACCTTCCCCCGAAACTCGTCTGACCGGACCGGCCGCTCCAGGTGGTCGGTCAGGGCGAAGGCGGGAGCCTCGCCGTAAACCTCCAGGCTCCTGGCCTCTCCCCAGCTCAGGACCCGGACGCCAGCCATCGCCAGCAGCCAGACGCCCAGTCCGATGGCGAACAGGGTGATCCGGACGCCCGGTTGTCGACTCACGTCAGGGGCCCGGGTGTGAGCTTGCCGCCCTGGGCACGCTCACCGGCGAGCGCAGCTACCTCCGTCTCGTGCGCATTCGGCGGGCTCAGGCTCTCCAGCCTGGCAATCTCGCGGGCGATGGCCTCCTGTTGCACCTGGACGCTGGCCAACTGGCCCTTCAGCGCGACGATCTGCTCGTCGCGCGTGAGTCCAACGCCGCTCGGCCGGCTTATCTGTTCTGGCCGGGAAGTGCACTGCCCGCTCGGCATGCCCTGCATTGCTCGCATCATCAGCAGCATCGAGATGGGGCAGGCCGCCAGGAGGAGCAGCGGCAGGGTCGCTACCACCAGGCTCGGCGCCGCAACCCAGGCTACGACACCCACAGCCGCCAGACCTGCGATGACCTTCCAGTTGAGACACATCTTGCCTACTCGATCCATCGATACGACCTCCACTTGATAGTCAGGCGCTCGACTCAGCGGTGGAGCACCGTTTGGTCTGGGTGCTCCGCTTCTCGCCGGGGTTCTCCGACCGGTGTGCCCAGCAGCACGCTGAGTCGATGCTCGTACTCATCGAGCTCCAGCTCGCCCCGGATGTAACGGTCCTTCAAGACATCCACCAGCGCCTCCCGATACTGCTGACCGGTCAGCTCACCCCGCGCGTAGCGCTCGCGCAGGATCTCTTCCGCCCCCTCTCCCGCTGGGAGAGGGCGGGGGGTGAGGGCACCCCGCGCACTGCCTGCCCGCCGCATGGCGAGGACCAGGGCGACGGTACCCAGCGCCAGGAGCAGCAACGCCGCCGCCGTGACGATCCAGCCGGCTGCGCCGTTGCCCCATCCGCCACCCATCATCGGCCCCATCGGTCCCATTGGCCCCATTGCTCCACCTCCCGACACAACCGAGAGTCGCCCGGCGCCCAGCACCGCCGCCGGTAAGGGCGAACACCAGGTTCGCCACCGGGGCTGAGTAGGTTTCAGATAGTTTTTGTTGGTTTTGGGTACACCCCTAACCCCGCCAGGTGGGGCTCCGCCCTTCCTGGACCTTGCCGGGTCGCAGGTGAACTTTCCGAGACCTACCTGGATGGCCGTTC